>DASUUK010000081.1 GCA_036374135.1 Euzebyales bacterium | reverse complement strand
GTCGAGCCCGTGCCGGTCGAGCCCGTGCCGGTCGAGCCCGTGCCGGTCGAGCCCGTGCCGGTCGAGCCCGTGCCGGTCGAGCCCGTGCCGGTCGAGCCCGACGCCGCGTCGGGAACCTCCGTGCCGCCACGGCGTCCGGCGGCGCCGTCCGACGACCCGGTCACGCCCGACGCGCCGGTCACCCCTGACGACCCGGTCACGCCCGACGACCCGGTCACGCCCGACGCGCCGATGGACCGACCCACGCGATCGGCGGACGGCTCCGAGCCGTCCGGTGCGCCCGCACCGCAGGTGACCACCGAGGTCCATCGCTTCGAGCTGGCACCGGACGGTGGTACCGCCTACGTGGCCAGCGGGTCAGTCGACGGCACCGTCCTCAACCAGTGGGCGCTGTCGGAGTACGACGACGACCTGAGGATCGCCACGACGACACCGGCCGCACGCGGACGACGCGCGGCCAGCGCGGTCACCGTCCTGCGCCGGGACGGCGACCGGCTCGTGGAGGTCGGCCGTGTCGGCGACCTCGGCCGTGGGGAGCAGATCTACGCCGTGCGCTACGCCGGGCCGATCGGGTTCGTCGTGACCTTTCGACAGGTCGATCCCCTGTACACGCTCGACCTGTCCGACCGGCGCGCCCCGCGTGTGCTCGGCGAGCTCAAGATCGCCGGGTACTCGGCCTACCTGCACCCCGTCGGCGACCATCACCTCCTCGGCGTCGGCCAGGATGCCGACCGTCGTGGCCGGACCATGGGTCTGCAGATGTCGCTGTTCGACATCGGTGACCTGTCAGCGCCGGCACGGATCGCACAGCTCACGGCGGGACCGCGCACATCCAGCCCGGTCGAGTACGACCACCGCGCGCTGCTCGCCTGGCCGGATCGCGATCTGGTGGCACTGCCGGTCGAACACTGGGACGACGGCGACGTGGACGTGCTCGTGCTCGAGGTCGCTGGTGACGCGACGCTGCGCGAACGCGGCACCGTCAGCGTGCCGGACGGACCGGCGTACATCGGTGGTGCGGTGCGCTCGCTGGTGGTCGGCGACCGGCTGGTGACGGTGACCCCGGGCGTCGTGGTCGTCTCGGATCTTGACACGCTGCAACAGGTGGGCGCGGTCGTCCTGTGACCTCCCGCGCCCAGATCCACCGCCGGACATGCGTGAACCACACCGCTCCACGGCAATGATGGGATGACGACCCCGCAATCCCGTGATGCGAAGGAAGCACGAGCATGCGCTACCGACGGCTGGGCCGGACCGGGTACAAGGTCAGCGAGATCGGCTTCGGCTCATGGGCGATCGGCGGTGACTGGGGCCCGACCGATGACGCCGCAGCGATGGAAGCGCTGCACGCCGCGGTCGACGCCGGGATCACCTTGTTCGACACCGCCGACGTGTACGGCGACGGGCACGCGGAGCGCCTGCTGGCGCGGCTGCGGGCCGAACGGGACGAGGACCTGGTCATCGCGACCAAGGTCGGGCGTCGCGGACCCCTGGACCCCGATGCGTACACCTACGACGCGCTGCGCGAGTGGATGGACCGCTGTCGCGAGAACCTGCAGGTCGACCGCCTCGACCTCGTGCAGTTGCACTGCCCGCCGACGGACACCTACTACCGGCCGCAGGTGTTCGAGGATCTGCAGGCGCTGGTCGACGAGGGTGTGACGGCGGCGGTCGGCGTCAGTGTCGCGCGCGTCGAGGAGGGGCTCAAGGCGATCGAGTTCGAAGTGGTCTCGACCGTGCAGATCATCTTCAACATCTTCCGCCAACGCCCGGCGGAGCTGTTCCTGTCCCGGGCCCACGAGCACGACGTGGGCATCATCGGGCGCATCCCGCTGGCCAGTGGCGTGTTGACGGGCAAGTACGACGCCGAGGCTGAGTTCCCACACGACGACCACCGCAACTTCAACGCGGACGGTGAGGTGTTCGACGTGGGTGAGACGTTCGCCGGGGTCGGCCTGGACCGTGGCGTCTCTGCGGCAGAGCAGTTGCGCGCACGCGTGCCTGACGACGCCACGATGGCGCAGTTCGCGCTGCGTTGGATCCTGATGCACCCGGAGGTGTCGACAGTGGTCGCGGGTGCCAGGACACCCGAGCAGGTCGTCGAGAACGCGGCCGCGTCGTCGCTGGCGGCCCTGTCCGACGACGACATGGCCGCGGTGGAGTGGGTGTACCGCGAACGCATCGCGCCGGTCGTCCACCAGCGCTGGTAGCACCATCGGCCGGATCGTCGACCGCGGTGGCGGCCGCGGCTCATCCGGCCCCATCGACGGGCGCGTCAGCCGTCCGACAGGACCACAGCGGTCACCGGGCTCAGCTCACCACTGAATGGCGCGCGCTCGCCCGAGCGGTCGGTGCCGACCACCACCGGCAGTCCAGTGCAGTCCTCGACGTGCACGGCCGCGTCGCCGAAGTTGGCGAGCACGCGTCGCCACCCATCCGGTCCGATCCGGTCGTAGGCCAGCACGCCCGCGGGTGCGTCCAGCAGCGCCAGACCGCCGCTGTGCAGTGCCGGGTCGGCGCGGCGTGCTCGCAACAGGCGGCGGTACAGGTTGGCGATCGAGTGGGGGTCGCGTCGCTGGGTCGCCACGTTGCGGGTCTCGGGATCCGGCGGCAACGGCAGCCACGCGTTGTCGCCCCAACCGTGGCCGGGCTCCGCCGTCCACGGGATCGGCGCACGGCACGGATCCCGACCGCCGGGGTCGACCACACGATCGGCGGGCACGTGTGCGTCCTCGAGTCCGAGCTCCTCGCCGGCGTACAGGAACGGCGTGCCGCGCAGCGTCAGCAGCACGACCGCCGCCACGCGCGCGCGGCGTTCGTCGCCTCCGTAGCGGGTGCGGTGCCGCGGCTCGTCGTGGTTCGACAGCACGAGCGTGGGCCAGGTCGCGGTCCGCTGCGCGTGGTGTTCGATCGCCGCGATCTCGTCGCGGAACGCGTCCGCGCTCCACGGCGAGCGCAGCAGGCCGAAGTTGAACACCATATGGAGCTGGTCGGCGCCCGCGTGGCTGAGGATGTCGGCAGGTTCGTACAGGTTGACCTCGCCGACCATCATCCGGTCGCCGTCGTAGCCGTCGAGCACCTTCCGGATGCCGCGGAGCCATTCGTGCGTCAACTGATCGCGGTGCGTCCTCACACGGTCGCCGGGATGATCCGGCGGATCGTCGGGCAGTTCCGGGTTCTTGCCGATGAGGTGGACGACGTCGGCACGGAAGCCGTCGACGCCACGGTCGAGCCAGAACCGCAGCACGTCGTGCATCGCCGAGCGGACAGCCGGGTTGTTCCAGTTCAGGTCCGGCTGTTGGGGAAGGAAGTGGTGCAGGTAGTACTGGCCGGTGCGCTGGTCGAGTGTCCACGCCGACGCGTCCGCGAACGCGCGGCGCCAGTTGTTCGGCTGGTCACGCCAGATGTACCAGTCGCGGTAGGGGTTGCTGCGCGAACCTCGCGACGCCATGAACCACGGGTGGCGGTCCGACGTGTGGTTGGGCACCCAGTCCAACAGCACACGGAGGTCCCGACGGTGGGCGGCCTCGACGAGGGCGTCGAAGTCGTCGAGAGAACCGAACACCGGATCAATGTCGGTGTAGTTGGAGATGTCGTAGCCGAAGTCGGCCATCGGCGACGGGTAGATCGGTGAGGTCCACAGACCATCGACGCCCAGCCACGAGAGGTGATCGAGGTGTCGGCGCATGCCGGCGAGGTCACCGATGCCGTCACCCGAGGCGTCGGCGAACGAGCGGGGATAGATCTGGTAGATGACGCCCCGCTGCCACCAGGTCGTGCGCACGTCGATCAGCTTGCCAGCGGCAGGGCGCCAGATGATCCAAGGGTGCGGTCGATCTCACAGAGGACGTCGCACGCATCAGCCGTGACCGCCGGGTCATGGCAGCCACCGACCGCCGCCGCGAGATCGTCGCGCACCAGGTGCAGCGCGACGGTGTCCTCTGGTCGCCGTTCGACCAGCGCGGTCGCCTCCGCGATCAGATCGCCCAGTCCGGTCGTCGCATCGTCCATGGTCGTCTCCCGCAGGCGGAATCCCACGGTTGTAACCTACCCCACGCGGCGACCCGCGCGTCGCCGCCCCGTCGGGCAGCGGAGCGGATCTTCAGCAGGACCACCGTCAGGTCCGGTTGGCGCCCACGCGTGCGAGAAGGCGACGGATCACCACATCGGGCACGACCTTCGTCATGCCGGCCCACAGGCGGTAGGGGCGGCCCACGACGCGGACCGATCGGCCGGACCGCAGTGCAGCCAGCCCCGTGGCTGCCACGTCGTCGGGTCGCAGCCACAGGCGGTCGGGGATGGGAGTCCGCTTGATGCCGGCCGCGTCGTGGTACCCCGTGCGCGTGAACCCGGGGCACAGCGCCAGGACCTTGACGCCGCTGCCCGCCAGTTCGGTGTGGATCGCCTTGCTGAGGGTGGTCACATAGGTCTTGCTCGCGCCGTAGTTCGCGCCGTTCGGGTACGGCTGGAACGACGTCATCGACGACACGTTGATGATCCCGCCGTGGCGGCGGGATCGCATGACCCCCACCGCCGCATGGGTCAGCCGGACCAACGCCGTGATGTTGAGATCGATCAGCGCGGTCTCATGCTCCAGCGCGATCTCGCCGAAGCGACCGCTGGTGCCGATGCCGGCGCTGTTGACCAGCAGGTCGACCGGTGCGGCCTCGTCGCGGAGCCGTGCCTCCACCGTCGTGCATCCCGCCCGGGTGCCCAGATCGGCGGGCAGGACCTCCACGTCCACACGGTGGCTGCTCCGCAGCCGGTCGGCGACAGCCTCCAGCGCGTCACGTCCGCGGGCGACCAGCACGAGATCGCTGCCGTCGGCGGCGAGAAGCTGTGCGAACGCCTCTCCTATGCCGCTGCTGGCGCCGGTCACGAGCCCACGTCGCCACTCGGGCATCTCTGCTCCTCGATGTCGTCGGTCTGCGCTGGGACGCCGGTCGCCGCCCACGGCACCAGCCAGAGCGAATCTACTCCCTCACTGACCAGCCACAGGCCGCAGCCGTCGGCCGCCAGAGCTTCCGGTTGGGGCGACGGGGGGATCCCGTCGAGCTCGCGCGCCGTCCATGTCGCCAGCGTGTCCAGCGGCGCGTCCGGGGTCGGCGGGGTGTAGGCGACCACGTGGTCGTTCGCCGACGTACAGGCACGGTCGGCGCAGCGTGGCACCGTCGGCACACGGCGCGACCGCCAGCCCTTCCGTGTCGCGGCCCCGGACCCCGTCGGCCACGATGTCCACCTGAGCTCCGTGCGCGATGTCGATCGCCGTGACACCACGCGTGCCCGGGCCGTCGTCGAGGACGTACACCCAGCCGGGGTTGCGCACGCTGGCAGCGACACCGCTGGCTTCGCCGACGGGTGGTGACGTCGTACGACGCGGCGACGAACGCCTCGGGTGCGACGGCCGGCCCCCCGGGGGGCGCGGATCGCGAGGGGGCCGCGCCGTCGCTCGGTGCCACCCGCTGCGCCCGTTCAGCAGGCTCAGGTGCGATCGCGCGGCACGCCGAGGTGAAGGTGGCCACCACCAGCAGTGCGGTCACGAGGCCGATGGCGTGCCGGTGTCCCTGCCCATCCCGCCGGGGCAGGGACACCCTCAACGGCACGCCACCACGGTGGCAGATGGACAGGTCAGCGCGCATCGTCAAGATGGAGGAGCTTTCAGGCATGCGATGACGGTTGGCGCCGTCGGCGCAACGCACCGTGGACGGCAGGTGGCTCGGCACTCATGTGCCGCGCCGGTCAGGCGCGTCCGTCGAGGTCCTTGACGACCTCGCCACCCTTGATGACGAGCCGGACCCGTTCGGGGTCGTCGAAGTGGTCGGGCTCGTCGAGCGGATCGAAGTCGAGGCCGATGCAGTCAGCGAGCTTGCCCGCCTCCAACGTGCCCAGGCGGTCGTCCACACGCATGATCTCGGCGTTGGCGCGCGTCGCCGAGACGATCGCCGCCATGGGTGAGTGCAGCTGTGACCGCAGCACCAGCTCGAGCCCCCGGCGGTTCTGATCAGGACCGAGCAGGTCGGTGCCCGAACCGACGCGCACACCGGCCTCCAGGGCGATGAGGACGGCGTTGCTCATCGCCTTCTCGACGCCGGCGACGCGCGGCAGCACGTAGTCGCCGAGGCCGTACTTCTGGTACTCGGTCGACAGCAGGCGGATCACGGCCAGGGTCGGGACCAGCGCCGCACCGGCCGTCGCCATCCGCGCCGCGGTGGGCTCGTCGAGAAACGTGCCGTGCTCGAAGCACTCCAGGCCCG
Source organism: Euzebyales bacterium (assembly GCA_036374135.1). Taxonomy (NCBI): domain Bacteria; kingdom Bacillati; phylum Actinomycetota; class Nitriliruptoria; order Euzebyales; species Euzebyales bacterium. Next base: position 30,454 of record DASUUK010000081.1, on the reverse strand, counting down.
CCTCGAGGCCGCGCAGGATGCCCTCGGTGTTGTGCGCGTGGGCGGTCACGTACGTGTCGCGCGCGTGGGCCTCGTCGACGGCGGCGCGCAGCTCGGCCACCGTGAACTGGACATCCTCGAGCCGGTCGGTCAGCGAGACCACGCCGCCGGACGTGCAGACCTTGATCTGCGTCGCGCCGTGACGGAACGCGTTGCGTGCCGCGATGCGCACCTCGTCCGGTCCGTCGCACATGACGCTGGGCTGGGACAGTCCCGGCAGGCCCGTGTAGTGGTGATGGTGGGGGAGGAAGGGATGCCCGAACTCGCCGTGACCTCCGGTCTGCGAGAGCATCGGACCGCTCGGGAACAGACGGGGCCCGCCGACCAGACCGGCTTCGATGGCCTGGGCCAGCCCGCCGTCGGCGCCCGCGACCTCCCGCGCCGTCGTGTGCCCGGAGGCGAGGCACAGCTCCGCGTTGCGGAACAGGTGCGCGGCGAGCAGCGCCGGCGGCATGGCTCCCAACCGGTCGCCCTCGATGAGCCCCATGTGGGTGTGGGCGTCGATCAGCCCGGGCATCAGCGTCAGGTCGCCCGCGTCGATCGTGGCGTCGACCGCGCCATCGTCGTCCGTGCCGACCGCGGCGATCCGGTCGCCGTCGATCGTGACCGCAGCGGTGTCGACCGGATCCCTGCCGGAACCGTCGATGATCGTCCGGGCGTGCACGCGGTAGGTCATGGCAGCTCCTGGCGGGAAGGCTCGAACCTACATCGTGCCCTCGCGCTTCACCTCCGGTCGCCTCCCGCACATGCGAACTTCCTCGGACTAGTGAAGTTGGTGTTGCCTCCTGCTCGGAGTGTGGAACACTACGTACGCTTGACCGTACGCAGCGCGATCACTCGGGGGAGCTTCGCGGAGCCTGGTTCCGAAACACGTGTCGGATCGGCTCCGCCGGACAGACAGCACAGGGGGCAGATGCACGTGGTCGTACCGCTCGATCGCGCGAGTCCTGTTCCGCTGTGGGCGCAACTCGAGGCGGAGCTGCGCCGGCGGCTCGCAGAAGGGGAGTTCAGCCGCCAGTTCCCGACGGACCGCGAACTGGTCGAGACCTACGGTGTGAGCCGGCACACGGCGAGGGATGCGGTCGACCGCCTCTGCGCTGACGGCCTGCTGGAGCGGCGACGGGGCCGCGGCACGTTCGTGCGCGACGAGTTCGAGCGGCCCGCCGGCGCGCTGTACGCCCTGTTCAGGTCCGTGGAGGCACAGGGCGTCGAACAGACCATCCGCCTGCGCCACCTCTCCGAGTGCACCGACACCGCGGCCGCCGCCCGCTTGGAGCTCCCATCGGAGGCCCCGTTGGTGCTCATCGACCGCACGAGGCTGGCCGACGGGGTTCCGCTGGCCGTCGATCGGCTGTGGCTGCCCGCCGAGGTCGGACGACCGCTGATGGATGCGGACCTGCAGTACGGTGTGCTGTACCACGAGCTGGCGCAGCGCTGTGGCATCAACGTCGTCGGCGGATGGGAACGCATACGCCCGACGATCCCGACCCCCGAGGACTGCGAGCTGCTCGGGCTGGGTCCCGGCACCGCGGTGTTCACGATCGAGCGGCTCGGTCGCACCGACGACCGGCCGGTCGAGTGGCGGGTCAGCAAGGTGCGCGGCGACCGCTACAGCTTCGTCACCACGTGGGATCCGCGCACCGGAGTCGACCGCATCCCCACCTGGCAGGCGCGGACACCCGTACGGTGAGTCCGCCCGGTGCTCGGATCGCTCCCGAGGTGGACGTGCCTGCGTGAGCGCGGGAGGATGGTCGTCGCGATCGCGCGGGAGGTCTGTGGTGAGCCAGCCGATGGTGACCGTCAACGTCACGCGCGACGTCCCCGACGACTGGCGCGGCCAGCTGTTCACCGGCGCGTTGCTGATCGTGACCGACGTCGCCGAGCTGGTGCCGTTCCGTTCCCACGTCGAACAGCTGCTGACCGACGCGTTCGCGCCGGCGGCGCCACCGCAGGCGCAGGCCACGCTGGGGGACGACGACTTCCTGTCCCGTGGCCCCGCCGTGCGTGCGGCGTTCCGGCGCGACCAGCAGGCGCGTGCTCTGCTGCACCCCGTGTTCGAGCGGTTCGGTCTCGACGCGGCGACCACGTACTGGGACCGGCTGAACCTGCGCGTGCTTCCCGCCGGCGCGGAACCCGGACATCACGCGGACGTCGCCCTCGGTGCGCACCGCGACAGCTGGTCGTCCAACGTCTACGCGCAGGTCAACTGGTGGCTGCCGCTGTACCCGATCAGCGCCGAGCGCGCGATCGCGTTCCACCCGCGGCACTGGACGCGACCGTTGCCCAACACCAGCGGCATGTGGGATCTCGATGAGCTGCGTCGTCAGCGTGCGGCCGGCGGACCGGTCACCGTGCCGCTGATCCCTGAGCCGCGCACGCCGCCGGATCCGTCCGACGCCGTCGTCGTGGTCGTCCAGCCCGGGGACGTGCTCCTGTTCTCCGGAGCCCACCTGCACGCGACCGTGCCCAACACATCGGGCCGTCCCCGCTTCAGCGTCGAGATCCGCACGGTCGCGCTCGACGACCTGCGGGCCGGACGGGGTGCGCCCAACGTCGACGGTGCGGCGCCGCGGGTTCCGTGGGGCTGGTTCCGCAACGTCGCCGACGACAGAGCTCTGAACGCCGAGGTGGCGTGCGGGAAGTGAGGTGGTGGCGCCGTCAGCCGCAGGCGCTGTAGGCGTACGGGTACGGGTTGACGTTCCCGCTTCCGCCCGGCTGGACCTCCCAGTGCAGGTGCGGGATGCCGGCGGCATTGCCCGTGTCGCCGACGTAGGCGATGTGGGTGCCGGCGGAGACGCTCTGGCCGACCGAGATGCCGGAGTGGTATCCCGACAGGTGTGTGTAGTAGTACAGGTTGCCGTTGGCGCCCTGCAGGTACAGCGAGATCCCACCGAGCGCGTTGCCGTCCATGCGGGTGATCGTCCCGCTCTCGTACGCGTAGATGGGCGTACCGTGCGGGGCGAGGATGTCGACGCCGAGGTGCGACCGGCCACCGGACCGCGGCGCACCGTAGGTGTCGCTGTAGTTGCGTGGCTGACCCACCGGGCACGCGATGCCGCCACTAACCGGCGCCGATCCACCGCCGCTCGAGCTCGACGAGGGTGTCGACGGCGCGGCTTCGTCGCCTCCGGTGTCCGCCGCGGCCTCCTGTGCCCGCCGGCGCGCCGCGGCGGCGCGCCGGGCGCGCTCGTCGGCGATCTCCTCGTCGAGCTCCTCGACCGCGGCCTGCGCCTCGGACACCTTGTCGCGCGCCTCCTCCTGGGTCGCCTGGAGCTCCCGGGTCCGCTCGTCGAGCTGGGCGGTGGCCTGTTCGAGCTCGCTGGTGAGCGCCGCGGTCGTACGTGACGCACCCTGTGCGGCCTCCTGGTCGGCGCGGCTGTCGGCCGCGAGCACGCTCAGCAGCGCCGCCCGCTCGGCGATCTCGTCGACGGTGTCACCGCCGAGCATCGCGACCAGCGGGTCCCCACCGGCGCCGCTCATGTACGCCTGCCGGTGCCGGTCCGACACCTCGGAAGCTGCCCGCCGTGCAGTCCTGCGCTGGGTGCGCAGGCGTCCGTCGAGGCGCTCGATCTCGGCGGTCTGCCGTTCGCGCGCCACCTTGAGCTCCTCGATGCGCGACAGCAGTTCGTCGAGCTCGCCCTGCAGCTCCACCTGACGCGCCGCCGCCTCGTCGCGTTGACGCTCCGCTTCGTCGAGATCGAGTGGTCCGGCCCACACGCCCGTCGACGCGAGCAGCAGGGCGACCAGTACGAGGGCGAGCACGATCAGGCCGCGGCATGTGGAGGCCGCGGTGTCGCGCAACGTGCGCAGGACCGACATGTCCTCTCACGCTATGTACCTGCGCGGGTGATGTGCCACCGCCGATCGGACACGTCGGACAGGGTGGCGGGCCCGCCGCAGCGTGCAGCGGCGGCGGTGACCCGATGCGCGTGGACGGTCTACGCTCCGTCGGATGCTGTTCGCGAAGGCGTTGTGGCCGGGGCTGGCCGACGGAAGTGTGCGGCTGGCGTTCCGTCGCTGGACGCGCCCGACCGTCCGCGAGGGCGGCACGTTGCGCAGCCCGGTCGGCGTCCTGGCGATCGACGAGGTACAGGCGATCGGGCCGGGCGACATCACGGACGCCCATGCCGTCCTGGCAGGGCACGCCGACCGTCAGGCCGCGCTCGACGCGCTCCGACCCGGAGAGGACCGCACGCTGTACCGCATCGCGTTCCACCTCGTCGGCGAGGATCCACGCGTGGCGTTGCGCGAGCGGGCCGATCTGGACGACGCTGGTGCGGCGGACCTCGTCGCCGCGTTGGACCGCCTCGATGCCGCCAGTCGTGACGGCGCGTGGACACGTGATGTGCTGCACCAGATCCGTCGGCGGCCAGGGGTCCGAGCGCCGGATCTGGCGGCTGAAGCGGGCCAGGAGACGCCCCGGTTCAAGCGACGCGTACGTCGGCTGAAGGAGCTGGGCCTCACCGAGAGCCTGCGGATCGGGTACCGGCTCTCGCCGCGCGGCGCGGCGCTCGTGTCGCGTCTCGGGGGCGGCGGCGACCCTGCATGATCTCACGGTGCAGGCGTCGGACCGTCATCGGCGATGACGCTAGATCGCCGGGGTCTCCCGGTAGGTGCCGAACACGTCCTGCATCGCGGCGGAGATCTCGCCCAGCGTGGCGTCGGCGCGCACGGCGTCGATGATGACCGGTATGAGGTTCGCGTCGGTGCCGCACGCGGTCCGCAGCTTGTCGAGCGCATCGTCGACGGCCGCCCGGTCGCGCTGCGCGCGATGGTCGGACAACCGTGCCGTCTGGGCCTGTTCGACCTCGTGCGAGATGCGCAGGATCTCCAGCTCGGGGTCCTCGTCGCCGGTGTGACTGTTGACGCCGACGATCTTCTTCGTGCCGGCCTCGAGCTGCTGCTGGTAGCGGAACGCCGCGTCCGCGATCTCGGACGTGAACCAGCCGGACTCGATGCCGCGCAGCAGTCCACCGGTGATCGACCCGTCGTCGGACAGGTCGAGGATGCGTGCGAAGTAGTCCTCGACGTCGGCCTCCACCTTGTCGGTCATCCATTCGACGAACCAGGAGCCTCCCAGCGGATCGATCGTGTTCGTGACCTCCGTCTCCTCGGCGATCACATGTTGGGTGCGCAGCGCCACACGCGCCGCGTGGTCGCTCGGTAGCGCCAGGACCTCGTCCAGCGCATTGGTGTGCAGCGACTGCGTGCCACCGAGCACGGCAGCGAGCGCCTCCAGCGCCGTGCGTACGATGTTGTTGTCCGGCTGCTGCGCCGTCAGGCTGACGCCCGCCGTTTGCGTGTGGAAGCGGAGCAGCATCGCGCGCTCGGTCGTCGCGCCGTACCGGTCGCGCATCCAGCGTGCCCAGATGCGACGCGCGGCGCGGAACTTGCCGATCTCCTCGAAGAAGTCGATGTGGCTGTCGAAGAAGAACGACAGGCGCGGACCGAAGTCGTCCAGGTCGAGGCCGCGCGACTGGCCCAGCTCGACGTAGCTGAACCCTGCCGCCAGCGTGAACGCGAGCTCCTGCGCGGCGGTCGAGCCGGCCTCGCGGATGTGGTACCCGGAGATCGAGATCGGGTGGTAGCGCGGCATGTGCCCGGTGGTGAACTCCATGAGGTCGCCGATGAGCCGCAGGTGTGGCTCCGGCGGGAACAGCCACTCCTTCTGCGCGATGTACTCCTTGTGGATGTCGGTCTGCAGCGTCCCGCCCAGCGACGCCAGGTCGAACCCCTGGCGTTCGGCGGCCACGCAGTACATCGCGAAGATCACCACGGCGGGGGCGTTGATCGTCATCGACGTGGTGATCTCACCGAGCGGGATGCCATCGAACAGCCGTTCCATGTCGTCCAGCGTGTCGACGGCGACGCCGCAGTGGCCGACCTCACCGAGGCTGTGCGGGTCGTCGGAGTCGCGGCCCATCAACGTCGGCATGTCGAACGCGACCGACAGTCCGTGCTGTCCGGCCTCGAGCAGATCGTGGTAGCGCCGGTTGGTGTCGGTCACGCTGCCGAAGCCGGCGAACTGACGGATCGTCCACGGACGCCCGCGGTACATCGACGCGTAGACGCCGCGGGTGTAGGGGAACTCGCCCGGCCTGCCGATGCGGTCGGTGTCGACGGTGTAGTTGTTGGGGCCGACGAGCGGGGGTACGTCGACGTCGGACAGCGTGGTGCGCGGCTCGTCCGGGTCGCGCCCCGCGCGTCGCATCGACGCCTCGTAGCGCGCACGCCACGCAGCATCGTCGTCAGGCGTCCGCTCGAGATGTGGGCCTGGGTGGGTGGGTTCGTTGGGGTCAGACCTCGCAGCGGCGCGCTCGGGTCGCTCGTCACCACGGTCGGACGGTGCATCGATGTTCACGGGCACACTCCAGGCTCGGCTCCCAACCCAGTGTCGCCCGGCCCCACCCCGCGTCAACGCCCCCACCTGGGACGCATGAATGCCGAGGTGGTTGTCAGATGCCGGGGAAATGGGGTGGAACGACAACCACCTCGTGGTTGCCGCGGCACTTCGCGGCCGCAACCACCGGGTACGGTGGCGCTCACCCGTCCCCCCGTGGAGACCGTTGTTGCGCGAGTTCGTCGACGCCTACGCCGTGCTCGGTGTCAGCCCCACCGCAGACGACGCCACCATCAAGGCGGCGTACCGTCAGCTGGCGGCACGTCACCATCCGGATCTCGCAGCCGTGGACGAGCGCGCGGCGGCCAACGGGCGGATGCGGGAGCTCAACATCGCCTACGGCCTGATCGCGCAGCCGGAGCGCCGCCGTCAGTACGACCAGGTCCGTGCGGTGCACCGTGCGCACGGTGCCTTCGACGACGTCGAGGAACTGTGGCTGCACCTGCTGCGTTCGGCGGGGCGCTGGGTGGGGCGCCAGACGGGTCCCCGGGGCGGAGCATACCGGGCGGGGTACGTCGTCGGTCGGTGGCTGCGCGGCTGAGGCGGCTGAGGCGCCACGCGCCCACGGCTGCCGTCATCCGACACCTGGTCGTCGGCGGCGGTGACGTCGAGCGCGTGACAGATGTCACGCCCTCGATCAGCCGGCGCGCTGCTCCTCGGCGATCTTCTCGCGCACGTCGTCCATGTCGAGGCGCTGTGCCTGGTCGAGGAGGTCCTCCAGCGCCGCCTCGGGCAGTGAGCCGGGCTGGGAGAACAGCACGACCTGGTCGCGGACGATCATCAGTGTCGGTATCGACATGATGTTGAACATGCCGGCCAGCTGCTGCTGCGCCTCCGTGTCGACCTTGCCGAACACCACGTCGGGATGCCGCTCGGACACCGACTCGTAGATCGGCGCGAACGTGCGGCACGGACCACACCACGCGGCCCAGAAGTCCACGAGCACCAGCTCGTTGTCCTCCAGCGTCTGCGTGAAGTTGTCGTCGGTCAGCTCGACGGTTGCCATGTGGGCTCCGGTGTCGGTCGCACGCGGCCCGTACCGCATGCGGGGTGGATGTCATCTTCTGCAACACATTCGACCGCGTCAGCATTTCGTCGGTACACGTGCGGCACCGATCGCGTCAACCGCGCCGCACGTCGTTCCACGAGGGACGGGCGAGTCGGCGCACGCCATCGAGCGTCTGATAGGCGGCACCGCCGAGCCGCCCGACCGCGTCGAGCCGCTCGGGAGGAATCTCGCCGTCCTGCCAGAGCCGTTCGTCGGTGTGCACCCGGACGACGTCGCCGAACACCATGCGGCCGTTGCCCACCTCCAGCACCTCACGCAACGTGCACTCGAGCGCGGCCGGCGCGCCGGCCACGCGGGGGACCGAGACCACGGAGGACGGCGCCCGTTGGAGGTCCGCCCAGTGGAACTCGTCCTCGTCGGCGGGGAAGTCGGCGGCGGTGAGGTTCATCTGTTCCATGAGCCGGCGCGACACGATGTTGACGACGAACTCTCCGGTGGCCAGGACGTTGCGCAGGGTGTCCTTGGCGCCCGCGGAGGTGAAGTGCACGATCGGCGGTGCGTTCGACGCGATGTTGAAGTACGAGTGCGGTGCGACGTTGGGCAGGCCGTCGGCCGAGACGCTCGACACCCAGGCAATGGGGCGCGGCACGACGAGCATCGTCAGCAGCTTGTAGACCGCGCGATCATGCAGGTCGGCCGGGTCGATCTCTCGCATCCGGCGATGCTACCCGTGCGCTGCTCAGCCGCTCCGGTGCTCGTCAGCCGCCGTCGCGCACGGTGATCCCGAGATGCTCGGCGAGCAGGGGAGCGAGGGTGACGAGCTGTGCCGAGGTGATCACAGTGCCGCGAAGATGGCCGACGTCGCCGATGACGCCCGTGGACGCACCGCTGAGATCGACGTCGCGCAGCTCAGCGTGCGCCGTGTGCAACCGTTCGATGCTGCAGTCGTCGAACGCGACCCTCTCCAGGGACGCCGCGCCGACATCGAGGTCGGCGATCGCGCACTGCTCGAACCGCAGGTCGGTGACGGCCGCGTCCCGCAGGTTCACGTAGCCCAGCCGACTGCCGCGCACGGCGACGCGCACCATCTCGACGTCGTGCGCGCGCAGCTCGCCGATCCGGCAGCGCGAGAACGTCACGTCGCGCAGGCGCGCGCCCACGAGATCGAGCGCGCTCGCCTCGACGCGGTCGAGCTCGCACTCCGCGAGCAGTGCTCCTGCCAGTCGTGCACCGTGCAGGTCGCAATCGGCGAGACGTGAGGCGGTGAGACGCAGTCCTGTCAGGTCGCGATTCGACTGGTCCGCGCCTGCCAGCACCACGCCGTCGCGGTCTCCGTCGGCGGCCAGGGCACTGATCGGCTCCAGGGGCTCGGGCAGGTCGATGTCGGGCGTCCGCGGGGCGTGCGCTCGGCGTGCCATCGCCCGCAAGCGTACGGCACCGGTCGGGTGCCCCGGACGATTCACCGACGCCGCCCGCGTCAACGTGCGTGCTCACGGCGGAGGCTGGACGATGATCCCGCCGTGTCGGGTCGCGATCTCCGGGCGTTGGCCGCAGGGGCGGTGACCGTCGTCAGCGCCTGCACAAGGGCCGGCGCGGGCCCGGAGGCGGACCGATCAGCCCCGACGGGCGGAGGCGACGCAGCCGCTCGCCAGCTTCGCGTTCGACCAGTCGGGACCGCGGGGTGATCTGAACCGCGCTGGGCGTTGACAGGTCGCCCCGGTGGTGGGGGTTGTGGTCCTTGTGGGGTGATGTTGCGCGCTCGGCGTTGACAGGTCGCCCCACTGACGTCCGAGGGGTCAGGCGCCCTTGCGGCGGCGGACCTCGTCGACGATCGCCGGCAGCACCTCCTGCAGGCTGCCGATCACCGCGTAGTTGCCGCGGGTCACCAGCGGAGCCTCCTGGTCGGTGTTGATCGCCAGGATGTTCTTCGAGTCCTTGCACCCGACCCAGTGCTGGGTGGCGCCACTAATCCCGCATGCGACGTACAGCTGCGGGGCGATCTTGGTGCCGGTCTGGCCGACCTGGTCGCTGTGCGAGCGCCAGCCGTTGTTGGTCGCGACGCGCGAGCACCCCACCGCGCCTTCGAGCAGACCCGCGAGCTCCTCGAGCACCGCGAAGCCCTCCGCGCTGCCGACACCGCGGCCGCCGGAGATCACGACCGGGGCCGACGCCAGCGAGACGCCGCCCCCGCTGGGCTCGTGGTCGACCACATGGACGGCGGTGCTGGCACCGTCGAGCTCCGGCTGGAACTCCGTCGCGGCGACCGTCTCGATCCCCGCCCCCCGGCTCGCTGCGCTCGCCCTCACCCCGCCGATCCCCGCCCCCCGGCTCGCTGCGCTCGTCACCCCGCCGATCCCCGCCCCGTTGACCTCGGCGGCCTGGAACGCGTGCGGCGCCAACGTGGCCAGCTTGGTCGACGCGTCGAGCTCGGCGTCCTCGAGCAGGCTGCCGCCCCACCGCAGTCGGGTCAACGCCCACGGGGCCCCGTCGGCCGCCGCCACCTCGGTGCAGTTGGCGGCCATCGGCAGATCGGTGCGCGCGGCGACGTGCGCCAGCACCTCGTTGCCCTTCTCGGTGCCCGATGCCAGCACGCCCACCGCCTCGTGGGTGCCCATCAGCTGGATGATGCTCTCTGCGTACGCGGCTGGCGCGTACGCCGCCAGGTCGGGGTGGGCGACCACGTGCGCGTGCGCGGCGCCGTACGCACCCAGGCGCTCGAGCGCGGTCTCGGCGCCGGGGCCGATCACGATCGCGTGCAGCACGGCGCCGAGGTCCTCGGCGATCGCGCGACCGGCGGACACCAGCTCCAGACCCGTCTCGTCGACGACACCGGACTCGTGCTCGACGAACGCGAGGAGTGCCGGTCCTGTGACGTGTGCAGCGCTCACATCAGCCCCAGTTCCTCGAACAGGTCCACGACCGCGGTCGCGGCCTCCGGTCCGTGCCCCAGCACGACCGTCTCGGTCTTCTGCTCCCGCGGCTGGCGCAGCCGCACCTTGCGCAGGCCGCCCGGCTCGGCCTGCGGCTCGAAGCCGCGGACCTGTGCCTTGCGCGCCCGCATGCGGCCCTTGATGGCGGGATAGCGCGGTAGGTTGAGACCCTCCTTCACCGCCACCGCCGCCGGGAGCGGCAGTTCGTACAGCTCGAACCCGTCGGTCACCTGGCGGCGCACGCGTATCGATCCCCGCCCGCCGGCTCGCTGCCGCTCGCCCTCACCCACGCCGTCGTCCGTGAAGTCGATGCCCTTGATGCCGGCGATGATTGGTAGTGCCAGGCGATGGGCCACGCGTACGCCGACCTGGTAGTTGCCCGCGTCGGGAGACTCGTTGCCGAACAGCACGAGGTCGTAGGTCGTACCCTCCGACGCCAGCGACGCGATGGTGTCGGAGATCGCGGAGGCCGTCGCCTGCGGGTCCCAGTCGATCTCGTCGATGGCCAGGAGCACGCCGTGGTCGATCCCCATCGATATCGCCTGGCGGACCTGCTCGTCGGCCTCCGGCGGACCCAGGCAGAGCACGGTCGAGCTGCCGCCGTGCTCAGCGACGATGCGCACCGCCTCTTCGACGGCGCACTCGTCGTGCGGGCTCATGGTGAAGCCCAGGTGCCTGGTGTCGATCTCCTGCTCGTCGTCGGTCAGGTTGATGCGAGCACCCGGCGCGGGTACCCGCTTGATGCAGACCAGGACGTCGTAGCCCACGTGGTCACCTCACTCGCGAGACGCGGCGTCGCCGTCAGGCCTTCATCCGCTCGTCGTCCGGATCGAACAGCGGCGTGCGGCCGGCGACGGCCACCGTCACGGGGTACAGCTCGTTGATGTACTCGACTGCCAGCTTCGTGCCCTCCTGCGCGTGCTCTGGCGGCAGGTAGGCCAGCAGCAGGTACCTGCCCACCGACGGGCCGGCGCCGGCGCTGGTGACGTAGGACGGCCGCCCCTTGGCATCGACGATGCGCTCACCGTCGGGCGTGACGATCGGCTCCCCGCCGCTGGGGTAGCGGGCGATGCCATCTTCGGACGTGTGGTCGTCGACCGTCAGCGTGCACATGATCGCCGCCGGGTCCTCGTCGCGCGCCTTCAGGTACGCCTCGCGGCCGATGAAGTCGGCCCGCTTGACCTTCGGCAGCGCCAGGCCCGCCTCGACGGGGTTGTACTCCGACTCGAGCTCGGCCCCCATCAGCCGGTAGCCCTTCTCCAGGCGACCTGTCGTGCCGTAGACGCCGATGCCGGCCGGCACGATGCCGTGCGGCTGACCGGCCGCGTACACGGCGTCCCACAGCGCCAGACCGTGCTCCATAGGGCAGTGCAGCTCCCAACCGAGCTCGCCGACGTAGGAGATGCGCACGGCCAGCACCGGCAGCGACCCGATCCGGATCTGCGTGGCGTACCCGTACGCCAGTCCCACGTTGGAGATGTCGTCCTCGGTGATCGCCGACAGCACGTCACGGGCCTTCGGACCCCAGAGCCCGAGCGTGCAGTAGGCCGACGTCACGTCGACCAGTTGCGCCGAACCGTCGGCGGGCAGGTGGTCGGTGAACCACTTGTGGTCGCGCGGACCGTCGGCACCGCCGGTGATGATCCGGAAGTGGTCGTCGCCGAGGCGCACCACCGTCAGGTCGGAGCGGAAGCCGCCGTTGGGCGTCAGCACCGGCGTGTACATGATGCGCCCGGGGGGGCGGTCCATCTGCGACACGGTCATGCGCTGCATGAAGTCCAGCGCACCGGGCCCGATCACATCGAACAGCGCGAAGGCGGTCAGGTCGATCATCGCCACCCGGTCGCGCATCGCGAGGTGTTCACCGTCGATGATCGGCGACCACCAGCGCGCGTCCCACTCGTGCTCGCGGCCCTCGACGCCGTACTCCTCGACGAGCCCGCCGTTCGACGCGTACCACTGCGGACGCTCCCAGCCCGCCGCTTCGAAGAACACCGCGCCGAGCTCCTGCTGACGGGGGTAGAAGGGGCTGGTGCGCAGCGGACGGTTGGATTCCCACTGTTCGCGCGGATGCACGATGCCGTAGGTCTTGTTGAAGCCCTCCGAGGTGCGGGCCTCGACATGCGCGACGGCCCGCTGGTGCGGGTAGAAGCGGGCGACATCGGCGCCGTGCAGATCGATCTCGGGCTCGCCGTGGGTCATCCACTCGGCGAGCGCCCTGCCGACGCCCGGTCCCTCCTTGATCCATACCGCGGCGGCCGACCAGAGGCCCTTGACCTCCACGGTCTCGCCGAGGATGGGGTTGCCGTCGGGGGTCAGCGACAGCAGGCCGTTGATGGCGTGGCGCACACCGGCGCCCTCGACGGTCAGCGCCTCGGGGAACAGCTCGAGCGCGTCCTCCATCTGCGGGTCGAAGTCCTCCTGCGTGAACGGCATCTGCGTCGGCGACAGCTGCGCCTCCTCGATCGAGGGGATGTCGTCGGCGCGGTGCAGGATCGGCCGGTGGGCGTAGGACCCGACCTCCATGTCGCCGCCGTTCTGACGCTCGTACATGAGGGTGTCCATGTCGCGCACGATCGGGAAGGCGATCTCGGCACGGGTGTCGAGCAGCTCGGGGATCGGGCCGACGTCGATCATCTGGTGCACGGCGGGCGTCAGCGGGATGGTGGCACCGGCCATCTCCGCGATCCGCGGACTCCACACGCCGCAGGCGATCACCACCGTCGGCGTGGCGATGTCGCCACGGTCGGTCTTCACACCGGCGACGCGGCCGTTGTCGGTCTCGATGTCGAGCACCTCGGTGCTGGCCATGGAGGTCAGCGCGCCGAGCTCCTGCGCCCGCTCGCGCATGATCGTGCCGGCGCGTAACGAGTCGACGACCGACACCGACGGCGTGTAGAAGCCCGCCAGGACGATCTCGTGGTTGATGAACGGCACGAGCTCTTTGACCTCGTCAGCGTTCAGCAGGTAGGACTCGACGCCCCACGCCTTGGCCGCTGACATCCGCCGCTTCAGCTCGTGGACGCGCTCAGGTGTGCGCGCGACCTCGATGCCGCCGGACGTGGTCTGGACGCCCATCTCCTCGTACTGCCGCTGCGAGTCGAGCGTCAGCAGCGCGAGCTCCTTGCCGTGGTCGACGGGGAAGATGAAGTTCGACGCGTGTCCCGTCGACCCGCCGGGGTCGGGCAGCGGCCCCTTGTCGACCTGGACGATGTGGCGCCAGCCGTGCTGTGCGAGATGACCGACGAGGCAGTTGCCGACGATGCCCGCACCGATGACGACGACGTCGGCGCTGTCCGGTATGGTGCTCACGATGCTCCCTTCACGCGCTCGTCACGCGGGCGCGGCTGCGCCTGTGGCGTCAGGACACGACAGGCCGCGCCCGCTGGGCCCGGGCCGGATCTCGGGTCGCGTCGCTGATGGCAGATGCAGGTCTCGCTGGTGTCTGGAATGGGCGGGAAGGTATCAGGTCGACGTTCGGATGCCTACCCGCCACGGCTGATTCGTAGAATATGGCGCAACGGTTGCACCTGAAGCAACCCTTGGACCGTGATTGGGTCTGGATGGCGGTGATGTCGGAGCCGTGATCGACCTACGGCCCGCCGGGCCAGGCGACCACGACTTCCTGTGGTCCGTGCAGTGGCGCGCGCTGGGCAGCTACGTCACCGAGGCGTTCGGCACCGGCGAGGCGGAGCAACGGGCCTTCTTCGACGAGCACCACGACATCTCATGGTCGCGGATCGTCGTCGTTGATGGCGTCGACGCGGGCGTCCTCGCATGGTGGTCCAGGGACGACCACTGGTATCTGGGCACCATCGGACTGCTGTCGCCGTTCCAGGAACGTGGCGTCGGTCGGCGACTCATCGGTCGCCTGTTGGCCGACGCCGATGAAGCTGGTGTGGCCGTCCGCCTTCAGGTGCTGCGGTCGAACGACCGTGCCCGGGCGCTGTACGAGCGTCTGGGTTTCCGCGTCGACAGTGCCACCGGGACCCACCAGCAGATGGAGCGGCGGCCCGGCGGCGACCCTCGTCCGGTGTCGGCGCCCGACGAGGCGGGGTGGCGGTGACCGACGCGACGGTGCTGGCGTGGCTGCCCGCCATCGGTGCGCTGGTGCTCGTCGCGTCGCCGCGACCGTGGCGGGTGCTTCGACCCGTGGTGACCATCGCCCACGAGGGCGGGCACGTCGCCGTGGCGCTGCTGGCAGGTCGCCGCCTCGCTGGTGTGCGCGTCCACGCGGACGCGTCGGGACTCACCCGGTCGCGCGGCCGGGACGATGGGCCGGGGATGGTCGCGACACTGCTCGCAGGCTACGTCACACCCTGCGTCCTGGGGCTCGCCGCGGCCCTCTTGGTGTCGGCCGGGCGGCACCTGGTCGTCCTGGGGACGGCGGTCGCGCTGCTGGTCGCGCTGCTCGTGACGATGCGCAACGTCTTCGGCGTCGTGGCCGTCGTGGCGACCGGAGCCGCCCTGGTCGGTCTGACGGCGTACGCCTCACCGCCCTTCCAGGAGGCCTGTGCGGCGCTGCTGGCCTGGTTCCTGCTGTTCGGAGGCGTGCGGTCGGTGGTGGACCTGCGCCGGGGACGACGCGGTGGTGCGCGCGACTCCGACGCCGATCAACTGGCGCGCCTGACACGTGTGCCAGCCGTGCTGTGGGTGCTCGCCTTCGCCGCGGTCTCGCTCGGCGCGCTGGCCGCCGCGACGGCGTTGCTCATGCGCGCGTGAAGGCCTGCCGAGGTGCTGCTGTCCGCTCGCCCTTGGGCGGTGTGCCTGCGGTCGACGCGCCGATGCGCGGCGGCGGCAAGCTGCGCTCTAGCAGTCGGTGATCACGTAGAACCACGAGTGGCGCTCGGTGCAGTAGCCCCGGCGGTCCGCTTCGAGGACGGTCTGTGCGTTGCGCTGCAGGTGGTAGCGATCGATGTCCAGCAGGTCACCTGACGCGTGCCGCGCGATGTTCTCGGCCAGCGGCAGGTAGTCGACGATCACGACCGCGTCGGTCCATCCGGCCTGGAACAGCGCCTCGACCATCCCACCGCGTTGCCGGCGGATCTGCGCCCGCGTCTGCGGCGCCGCGGCCTCGACCTGTGCGAGGTTGCGGTCGATGCCCGCGTTGCGCATCTCGATCCCGAACGCGGGACCCAGGTAGGGGACCACCCACGTGTTGCTCCACGGCAGCAGCGTGACGGGCCCCCCGGCGCCGGCCATCTCCCACCGCAGCTCTGGGAGCTCGTCGGCCTCGAACGTGGCGATCGCGGGGTCGGCGGTCGTCAGCTGCGACGGCGCGTTCGGCACCGATGGTGCGGGGTCCGCCATGCTCGTCAGCACCTGTGGGGAGACGAGCTCGAGCACCGCCAGCGCGGCCACCGCCCACACCACCGGCGAGCGTGCCGTCGGGCGGGGTGACAGCGGCAGGACGGCGCCGACGCCGAGGACCAGAGCCAGGAAGGTCAGTGCGTTGAAGGTCCACGGATAGCGGATCCACCGCATGGGCGTCGACGTCCACAGCCAGCGCAGTGGGGACATCACGTGTGCGTCGGGCAGTGCGACGCTGGCGACGTGCCACTCCGGCCCGAGCGACAACAGCAGCGAGCCGGCGGCGACGACGCCCAGCAGCACGAGGAACTCGCGCCGTCCGACCTGGATGCCACCGGGGCCCCGGCGCGTGGCACTGGGACGGCGGTCGTCGGTCGCGCCCGGTGGCCCGGCGCCTTCGGTGGCGTCGCCGCGGGTGAACGCCAGTGCGGCCAGCAGCGTGAGCAGACCGACGCCCAGGTACGGTGCGACCCACAACATCGGCCCGTCCGACAGCCGCTCGGCGAGCAGGCCGTCCATGCCCAGGCCATCCAGCGCCGCGCCGAGCAGCGATGCCCGCCCGTCGGGGGCGACGAGCGCGACGAGGTCGACGCCCTCGTTCATCGCGTTCGTCAGGAAGTTCTCGGTCTGCGACGTGATCCCCGCGAGCGTCATGCGCCACCGCAACAGCGCGGCGACCAACCACACACCGGTCGCGCCGAGCCCGAGGAGCAGCAGCCGTGTCCCGCGCTCCCAGCCGCGTTGCAGGACGAGGATCACGATGGCCGCCGACGTGATCGCGGCGGCGAACATGGCGGCGTACTGCCACTCGATGCCGATGACGACGGCGGCGGCCACGCACGCCAGCCCGGGCGCGACCAGGATCCGTGGTGGCCGCAGCCCCGCACGCACGAGGGACGCACGGACGTACAGCACGTGCAGCGCGGCGAACAGCACCGGCAGCAGCACGACGGCGACGGTGTTCCAGTACCAGTTCCAGGTGCGTGACGTCAACGTGCCGTTCAGCGCGAGGACGGCGACCATGCCGCCGGCGATCCACACCGATCCGGTCAGGCGGCGTCCCAGCCAGTACAGCGCGGCGAAGCCAGCGACCAGTGGGACCGCCACCGCGATCTTCCACGCCACGAGGGCGTCGAACCCGGCGCGCACGAGCAGCCCGCCGAGCGGATAGGTCAGCCCCCCGTCGAGTTGGTGCATGCCCAGCGGCACGCCCGCGCGCCCGCACGTCATGATCAGGGGGTTGAGCGCGCCGCCGTCGAGCGCGCACGCGGTGAACCCGCGGAACATCCAATCGATGAGCACCGTCGGGCGGCGGCCCGGCACCGCGCCGAGCACCAGCAGCACCGGAAGCGCGCCAACGACGCCCGCGACCGCTGCGGGCAGCAGCGGACGGGCGCGTCGGCGCAGCGAGCGGCCGGCGCGCGCCGTCGGTTCACCGCGGATGGCAGCCCGGTCCTGATCGGTGCGGGACGGTGCGGACGGACCGGCGGTCGCCGTGTCGGCACCCACCTGGCCCCCGTCCACCCGTGCCGCCTCCCAGGTCGCCGACCACTGACCCGACGGCCGTCACACTAGCGACGGGTGATCCGTCAGCTCCGGTGGCCCGACCGTGCCCGTCACGATCGGGGTGAAACGGCTAGGTGGAATCCCCCGGTGAGAACTCCCGATGCTCCACGAGCACCAGCCAGTTGCCCGAGTTGTCCCGCATGACGGCCTCGATGCCGTACGGGCGGTCGGCCGGCCCCTGGACGAACTCGACACCCTGTGCCGACAGCGCCTCGTAGGTCTTGTGGCAGTCGTCCGTCGAGAGCCCGAACCCGCCCATGTTGCCGTTGGCCAGCTCACGTCTGACCGCGGTCGCCATCTCGTCGCTCAACGGGGGTCCCGGCACCATGAGCGTGACCTCCAGCTCGGGATGGTCGGGGTGCGCGATGGTGAGCCAGCGGAATCCTTCGCCCATCGTGACGTCGGTCCGTTCGACGAACCCGAGCTTGTCGACGTAGAAGTCCCTGGCCTCGTCCTGGTCGGTCACCCAGAGGGTGACCAGTGATACGTGGGTGATCATGTCCGCTGCTCCTGTGGGGTCGGTGACGTCGTGCTGCGCACCCTAGGACCGTGGGTCGTCGGACTGCTTCTCCAGGGTTGCGGGATCGCGTAGGCGGTCGCTGAGCCCGTGCATGAAGATGTAGCACCCCGGTATCGGCGGGACGCCCCGCGCCGCGTAGCTGGCCTGGTAGGCCGACGGCGGCATGCCGACCAGCGCAGTGAACCGCGAGCTGAACGACCCGAGGCTGGAGAACCCGACGAGGTGGCAGATCTCGGTCACGGTCAGGTTGGTCGCGCGCAACAGGTCCTGCGCGCGCTCGATGCGCCGCTCGGTCAGGTACCGCGCCGGCGTGATGCCGTAGACCGACGCGAAGCAGCGCAGGAAGTGGTACCTGGACACGCCCGCCGCCGACGCCAGCGCGTCGAGATCGAGCGGTTCGGCGTACCGGCGGTCGGCCAGATCGCGCGCGCGGCGCAGGTGCACGAGCAGGTCATCGGCGACACGGGGTTGCCCGGGCGTCACTGTGCGCGCCTTTCGCAGCCGGTCGACACCGGTACACGTCATGTCTCGGCGCCCATCCCGGCAGCCGAGCACGACCGCCACTGTACGGGGCATGCTCCCGCGGATCCCGCAGCTGACAGCGGTCCGATGGGCGGTGCCGTCGGGGGTTCGGTCATTGGGGGGAATCGGACGGCGCGATGCTCGTCGCGCCGCTGGTGACACCGATCCTGGGCCGGGGCGCCGTCGCGCCGGATGCGCGGGTCGACGTGACGTATCCGTTGATCACCGAGGTGCTCGAGGCGGGGCTCGCGGCCAGGCAGGCCTGTCGTCGGTCGCCCATGGTGGCTATGCTGTGCAGCACGGACCACGAGGTTGCGATGGCACGCGAACACATCCCCAGGTGATCTGACTCCGCGCGTCGTGCGTCGGCCGGCATCGACCGGGCCCAGGCGCGCGCGCCGCCGTGTTCTCCCGAACCCGCTGTGTACGAGGGATCGGGAGGATGAAGGATGTTTGACGAGTTGTCCGGTCACGGTCGGCTCTGGCACGCGATCGCGGGCCTGGTGGGTGTGCGGGCGATCCCGCGCCGTGACGACGTGGACGACCGCACGGTCGTGCTGGCGCTGTTCGGCCGCTTCGTCGACGAGTTGGCCAGCGGTGTGCCGTTGGTGCTCATGCCGACGTTGCGTCGCCGACGGGGGCTGACGGTCGCGCAGGTCGGGTGGTGCCTGCAGGCGCTGTACGGGGTCGCGGCGGTCGTCGAGCCGTTCACGGCGGCCGCGATCGACGTCGTGCGGCGACGACCCTTGCTGGTGTGGGGTGCGTTCGGCTGGGCCGTGTCGCTGCTGCTCGTGGCGGGAGCGCCGAGCTATGGCTGGCTGCTGCTGGCCTTCGTCGTCGCGGGCGCCGCGTCCGGCCCGCTGGCCCACACGACCGATGTGCTGCTGGTGGAGATGCATCCGCGCGCGGAGGAACGCATCGGCGCACGCCAGACCATGCTCGACACCGGCGGCGCGCTATTGGCTCCCGCCGCGGTGGCGGTGGTCGGCTGGGCCGGCGGCGACACGCGCATCGCGCTGGTCGGCAGCGGCGTGGCCATCCTGGGGTACGCGGTGCTGCTGGCGCTGACGCCCATGCCGGGCCCCGCCACGGGTGTCGGCGCGCCCACCGCGGTCGACGCGCTCGGACCCCTGCGACAGTCGATCGGCCAGGTCCGCGAGAACCTCGGCGTCGTCCTGCGCGATCGCGAGGCGCGCCTGTGGCTGCTCGCGCTGCTGGGCGACGCGCTGCTCGAGATCCCCGCCCTGTTCGAGCCGGTGTGGCTGGGCGGCGACGTCGGCGCGTCGCAATCGCTGGTCGCCGTACACGCCGCGGTGGAGCTCGCGGCGTCGCTGGTGGGGCTGGCGCTCGTCGACCGCTGGTTGCAGCGTCATGACGCCAGGACGATCCTCATCGCGTCGTCGATGGCGCATCTGGTGCTCTACCCCGTGTGGCTGGTGGTGCCCGGGATCGTCGCGAAGACCACGGTCGTCGTCCCGCTGGCGGTCGCGATCGCACCGGTGTGGCCGCTGGCCCGTGCGCGGGCGCTGGCTGCCATCCCCGGTCGGGGCGGCGCCGTCCTCGCCGTCACGTCTCTGTACGGGCTCCTGCCGCTGGCGGTGGCGTTCGGGTGGATCAGCGCCCGGGTCGGTCTGGCACCGACCATGTTCACCGTCACCACCGCCGCCACGCTGGGGATCCTCGTGACGGTGCGCCGGTCGGTCACGGCCGACGGTCCTGGCGTGACGACGGACGGTGGCGGTGGCAGCCGGCACGACGGGGAGACCTCGTAATGGTCGGGCGACTCAGATGAAGCCAGGCCGGCGGCCCGGTCTGCGATCGATCGAGCCCCGACCGCTGAAGGGCAACGGGGGCTCGTCGAACCACCGCGTCCCTCGTGGCGCCGACATCGATCCCGACCGCGCGTGGACCGTGCTCGTGTGGTGCCACCCATTCGCGTCACCGGCCGGTGCGGCGCCGCAGCAACCCGTACAGCGACGTCCGACCGTCACTGGGCCGACGTCGCCAGTGCGAAGGGGTGGACGGCCGCGGCGCCGGCGTCCCGCAGCAGCATGCCGATCACGGTCAACGTCCACTGCGAGTGCACGAGGGCGTCGACGAGGAGCACGGGTCCGGACGGCATCGTGGCGCTGACCGCGTACGCAGCCAGTGCGTTCGCGGCCTGCTGCACGCTGTTGTGCATGCCGCGCTGCGACGGCGTCGCCGCGCGGATCGCGACCGCGTCGACGGCCGGCAGGTCCAGTCGCTCGGCGATGCGGTGGGCGAGATCGGCGATCAGCGTGGCGCGTCGCTGCGAGGGGACCCACGTGACCCAGGTGGGCGCGGGCTCGGGTTGCCATTGGTCGCGGATCAGTTCGACCGACGCGAGGATCAGCCGGTCGTCGAACCGGTCGTGGCGCAGGTATCCCTGTTCGACGAGCGGACCCCATCCGGCGCGCCCCCAGCGGCACAGGACCCGCCCGGGTTCGAGGCGCTGGTCGTCGCCGATCCACCCGCGGTACGCCGTGCGATCGGGCTGGTCGATGCCGTCGTCGCCGTGGTGCGACCGGAGGCCCCGCGGCCACTGCTTGCGGGGTGTGAGCTGCAGCACCTCGCGCCGCAGGTGGCGGGATGCCTCGTGGGCGACCTCGGGTCGGAACGTCTCGGGCAGGGGTGGGCCGGCGCAGTTGGCGCACCGTCCGCAGTCAGCGACCTCGAGGTCGTCCAGTTGGGAACGCAGGAACGCCATGAGGCAGCGGTCTGTGGTCGCGTAGTCGCGCATCGCCTGCTGTTCGCGGCGGCGCATCGCTGTGACATGGGCGACGCGCGCCTCGTCGTAGCTCCACGGCTGGTCGGTGCGCTGCCACTTGGTCGTCGAGCCTGCCTGCTCCACCGCGCCCTCGACGTCGAGGACCTTCAGCATGGCCGTGAGCCGTGAATAGCCGATGTTGACGGCCGACTGCAGTTCGTCGAGTGTCACCGGACCCCCGGCCGCCGCCAGGTGCTCGACCACGCGCTCGGCCTG
Source organism: Euzebyales bacterium (assembly GCA_036374135.1). Lineage (NCBI taxonomy): Bacteria > Bacillati > Actinomycetota > Nitriliruptoria > Euzebyales > Euzebyales bacterium. Next base: position 9,154 of record DASUUK010000081.1, on the reverse strand, counting down.
CTCGCGCGGCGGGAACGCCGTGGAGATGAACCAGTCCTGGATGTCGACGTCCTCGTGGCCGCACAGCAGCACACTGACCGCCCGATGGACGCCGCGCCCGGCCCGGCCGACCTGCTGGTAGTAGGCGATGGGTGAGCCGGGGGACTGGTAGTGGATGACGAAGGTCAGGTCCGGCTTGTCGTAGCCCATGCCCAGTGCGGACGTGGCCACGACGACCTTCACGTCGTTGGACGACAACCGCGACTCGATCGCCTCCCGCTCGACGGGGTCGGTCGAGCCCGAGTACGCCTCGGCATCGATCCCGTGATCGCGCAGCCAGGTCGAGACCCGTTCGACATCGCTGATGGTCAGGCAGTAGACAATGCCCGAGCCGTCCAGGGTGGGGACGTGCTCGGCCAGCCACGCCAGGCGCGCGGCGGGGTCGCCGAGCACGATGGTCTGCAGTGCGAGGCTCTCGCGGTCCAGGGTGCCGCGCAGCACCAGCAGGTCGCTGCCCAGCTGCGCGCCGACGTCAGCGATCACCCGGTCGTTCGCGGTCGCCGTGCTGCCGAGCACGGGCAGGTCGTCGGGCAGGCGCCGCAACAGCGTCCGCACACGGCGGTAATCGGGCCGGAAGTCGTGACCCCAGTCGCTGATGCAGTGGGCCTCGTCGATGACGAGTAGGCCGGTCCGCGGAGCCACGATCTCATCGAGCTGGTCGCGGAACCTGGGGTTGTTCAGCCGCTCGGGTGAGACGAGCAGGAGGTCGATCCGGTCATCGCGCAATCGCACGTCGATGTCGGTCCACTGATCGACGTTGGCGCTGTTGATCGTCGCGGCGCGCACGCCCGCGCGCTCGGCCATGTCGATCTGGTTGCGCATGAGCGCGAGCAGGGGAGAGATCAGCAACGTCGGGCCGGCACCGGCGTCCCGTAGCAGACGGGTTGCGATGAAGTAGACCGCGCTCTTGCCCCACCCTGTGCGCTGGACCAGCAGCACCCGCCGGCGCTCGTCGACCAGTGCGGCGATCGCTTCGCGTTGCCCGGTCCGAAACGGCGCACGGTCGCCGACGATGCGCGCCAACAGCTCGTCGGCGCGGCGGTTGGTGGCTGCTGTGTCCATGGTCGGCAGGGTAGGGGAGTACGGCCGACCATGCCGGAACGCGCCCGCGTGCCTGTGGACGAGGCGCGACCCGACAGCTGGTTGTGGCGGGGCGTGGTGGTTGTCGGTTGCCGGGGTGGTCGTTCGCGTGACGGGGTGGTTGTCGCGTGACGGGGTGGTCGTTCGCGTGACGGGGTGGTTGTCGGTTGCCGGGCATGGGCCGTGAAAGGACGACCACCTCGTGCTTCGCGCACGAAGGTGGTCGTCCTTTCGCGGGGTGGGGTGGCGGATCGAGTGATCAATCGGCCGACGCCTTCAGGGCCTGCTCGAGGTCGGCGAGGATGTCGTCGATGTGCTCGATGCCGACGCACAGGCGAATCATGTCCTTCGTGACGCCCGCCGTTCCCTGCTCCTCGTCGGTGAGCTGGCGGTGGGGCGTCGACGCGGGATGCGCCGCCAACGACTTCGCGTCGCCGATGTTGACCAGACGGGTGAACAGCTCCAGCGCGTCGTAGAACGTCACCCGGCGTCGAAGCCGCCCTCGATGCCGACGACAGCAACGCGGACGGCCGACCGCCGGTGTACTTCTGCGCCAGGTCGTAGTACTGCGACCACCAGCACAGCACGAGGTCACGTTGTCGTGCGCCCACTCGACGATCTCGATCAGCGGCTTCCAGAACGTTTCGTCGGCCAGCCGGGGGTCGCCACGTTGGCGCCCGACACGATCAGACGTCCAGGCGGCGGCGCGCAGGTCGTCGAACGACTCGTGGTGCTCGTCGATGAAACGTCGGCAGCGAGTTGTGGGCGACGATCGGCATGTCGCAGGCACGGGTGTTGCGGACCCCTCGCGTCGTCCCGCGGCGAACGGGTGCGAACGCAGCGAACCCTTCGGAGGCCTGCGCGAAGCGCGGTGGGCCCGGCGGTGTGCGTCCGCCGGGCCCACCGGATCCCGCCTCGGTGTCTTCGTGATGCGTGACCCGGGCGGCGTACCGCCGGCGACGTGTCGGCATCCTCACCCGTACAGAGCCGCCGCCGGCCGCCGTGATACATCCACGTGCAATCATGCGAATGATCGCTGGCCACCGATACGGGGACGCACCATGGCACTCGACGATTTCCCAACTGTTCCACTGCTGTTCGGGCCGTCGCCGATCCACCCGCTGCGGCGGTTGAGCGACGCGCTCGGTGGTCGGGTGGAGATCTGGGCGAAGCGCGAGGACTGCAACTCCGGCATCGCCTACGGCGGCAACAAGGTGCGCAAGCTTGAGTACCTGGCCGCCGACGCCCTCGCCAAGGGCTGCGACACACTCGTCTCGATCGGCGGTGTCCAGTCCAACCACACACGCCAGGTGACCGGCGTCGCACGCCATCTGGGTCTCGAGGCGGTCACCGTGCAGGAGGGCTGGGTCGACGACGACGACCCGATCTACGAGCGGGTCGGCAACATCCAACTCACGCGCATCATGGGCGGCGACATCCGCATGGACCCTGCGGGCTTCGACATCGGCATCCGTGACAGCTGGCGTCGCGCGCTCGCCTCGGTCGAAGAGGCGGGAGGCACGCCGTACGCCATCCCGGCGGGCGCGTCGGACCACCCACTGGGCGGTCTCGGCTTCGCGAACTGGGCGCGCGAGGTCGCCGCGCAGGAAGCCGAACACGACGTGTTCTTCGACCACGTCGTCGTCTGCACCGTCACCGGTTCGACGCATGCCGGGATGATCGCGGGCTTCGCGCTGGAAGACCGCGATGACCGCCGCGTCATCGGCATCGACGCGTCCGCCACGCTCGAGCAGACGATCGACCAGGTGACGCGCATCGCGACCGATACCGCCGAACGGATCGGTGTCGGCCGGGACCTCCGGGAGGACGAGATCACGGTCGTCGACGGCTACGAAGGTCCCGCGTACGGCGTTCCCGACGAGGACACGATCGCCGCCATCCACCTGGCCGCGCGGACCGAGGGGATGCTCACCGACCCGGTGTACGAGGGCAAGTCGCTCGCCGGACTGATCGGGATGGTCCGCTCAGGGGACATCCCGGCGGGGTCGACGGTCCTGTACGCGCACCTCGGCGGCCAACCGGCATTGCCCGCGTACGTCAACACACCCGGACTCGGCTGACGGGTCCGGCGGCTGGCGGGCACCCGCGCCGCGAGCCGCCGGAGCGGATGCGCGCAACCGTTACGCGATCGTGACCCCACCGCGAGCCATTCGCGACGTCACCGGACCACGCTGGTTTCGAGCGAGCGAAGTGGTGGTGATCACAATGCGCAACAGACACATGCGACACGTGGCGGTCGTGGGACTCATCGTGCTGGCGCTGGCGCTCTTGGTCGCGCCGGCTCCTGCCTCTGCACACAGCCGACCGTACTGCGGCATCTGGTGGGGCAGCCTCGCCAAGTCCGCCGGCGTCGGCCACGCGGACTGGCTGATGGAGGGTCGCGTCGGGCAACACCCGTGCTTCGACCGGCTCGTGTTCGAACTCGCCGGCCCGGCAGCGGGCGCGCGGGTCCGGTACGTCGACCGCTTGCCGGTGGTGCCCGGCCGCACCGTGCAACCGTCCGGCGGTGCCAGGCTGATGATCCGCATTCCGACGGGGTTGCCTCCCGCCTCGGCCACCGACGGCAGCGTGCAGTCGACCCTCGGCCCGGTCAACAGCGGGCCGCTGTTCGATGTCAGGGGGTTCCGCACGTTCCGCGATGTGCGGTGGGCCCGCATCGACGCGAACGGCGCCGTCATCGGTCTGGGCGTCCGCGCCAGGCTGCCGTTCCGGGTGTTCGTCCTGGACGGGCCGGGTGAGCGGAGTCGGGTCGTCGTCGACGTCGCCCATCGCTGGTGACGCCTGGGCAGGCGGCCGCGCAGCATCGACCGCGGCCGCTACGGTGTCGCGGACATCGAGCCACACGACGTGTCGCTGCACTGAGTCGCGTGCCGCAGCCGTTAGGCTGCCGGTAGGTGCAACGGATCGCGATCGTTGAATGCGGCGGCAGCGGCAAGACCTGGCTGGCGCGCCACCTCGGCGCGCAGTTCGGTCTGCCGGTGACGCACCTCGACGCCCTGTACTACGACGAGCGGTGGCGCAGGTCGCCACCCGAGCAGTTCGCGGCGCGGCAGCGCGCGCTCGCCGCGACACCACGCTGGGTGATCGACGGCCACTACGCGTCAACCCTGCCGATCCGGCTGGCGGCCGCGGACACGGTCGTGTTCCTGGACCTGCCGGCGACGACGTGCCCGTGGGGGATCGCGCAGCGCCGGCGACGTGCGCGCGGCCAGCAGCATCCCACGACGGGCGTGTACGACCGCATCACCCAGGAGTTCGTGCGCTACGTGCTGGGCTACCGCGGGCGCATGCGCCCGCGCGTCGAGCAGCTGATCGCCCGGCACGCGGGCGACGCGCGGGTTGTCGTCCTGCGCAGTCGGCGTGCGGTGCAACGTTGGGTGCGCCGTGACCCGCCGACGCGCATGGCGGTCGGTGCGTGCGTCCGTCGGTCCGAGCGGGCCGTGCCATGACGACCGCCGATGCACGTCCGTCCCGCCGTTGGACCGTCATCGCGTTGCTCGCCGCGCCGATGCTCGGCCTCGCGCTGCTGCTCGCCGTGCCGCCGCTCGACGTCGAGTGGCAGCATCAACCCTCGCACTTCTGGCTCGTGTTGCTCGTCGCCATCGTGGACCTCGTGCTGGGTCTGGTGATCGGTGGAGCGGCCGAGCAGCACGGTGACGCACGCACGTCGCTGGTGTCGATGGTGCTGCTCGTCAGCGCGGGCTTCCTGGGCCTGCACGCGTTGGCCACCCCGGGTGTGCTGCTGTCCGCCCCGAACGTCGGGTTCGCCATCGCGACACCGGTCGGGCTGGTGCTGGCCTCGGTCCTGGCGGCACTGTCCGCCAGCGATCGGTTGCGCTGGCTCGGCAGTGCCGAGGCGCGCCGCGCGCTGCGCCTGACGATCGCGGTGGTGCTGATCGTCTGGGGTGTGGCGTCACTGACCCAGTCGTTCGGGCTGGACGGACCTCCCGAGGAGGTCGCCCCGTTCATCTTGCGCGCCGCCGCGCCCGTCGCCATCGCGCTCTACGTCGTGGCCGCCGTCCGCTACCTGCGGCTCTACCGCGCGCGCGGCGACAGCCTGGCGTTCGCGATCGCCGTCGCCTTCGTGCTGCTCGCCGAGTCGATGGTGGCGATCATCTTCGGACGCGCCTGGCACGCCACGTGGTGGGAGTGGCATCTGCTGATCACCGCGGCGTTCGGCGTGGTGTTCGTCGCGGCCCGACGGGCCTACCGGCGTGAACGGTCGGTCACCGGTGCGCTCCAGGGTCTGTACCTGGACCGCACGTTGGCGCACCTCGACGAGCGGACCGCGAGCGGCCTGTCGGCCTTCGTCGACGCGCTCGAGGCGGGCAGGTCCACGTCGACGGTCGCGGCACGGCTCCGCCGGGAGGGCGTGAGCGCGGACGAGTTGCGCGCGCTGGAGCGGTCGGCCACGCAGCTGGTTCGGGTCGACACGCTCCTGCGCAGGCATGTCGGTTCGCGGCTGGCGTCGACGCTCGTCGCAGAGCCGGATCGGGCGACGCTGGGCGGACGCGAGGCCGAGATCAGCGTGCTGTTCGCCGACCTCGCCGGGTTCACGGCGTTCTCCGAGCACCGCGATGCATCCGAGGTCGTCGACATGCTCAACGGCTACTGGGAACGGGCGGTGCCCGCCGTGACCGAGGGCCCTGACGGCATGGTGGAACGGTTCGCGGGGGACGCCGTGCTCGTGGTCTTCAACGCGCTGGGCGACCAGCCCGACCACGCGCGCCGCGCGGTGCGGGCCGCGGTCGGCATGCGCGACGCGATCGCCCCGGTCGCGGCAGCACACCCGGACTGGCCAAGGTTCCGGATCGGCGTCAACACCGGGCCGGCGGTCATCGGCAACGTCGGCACCGACGACCAGCGCTCGTTCACCGTCATCGGCGACGCCGTGAACGTCGCCGCGCGTGTGCAGTCCGAGGCACGGCGGGGCGAGGTGGTCATCTCCGGCGCGACCCACGCGGGCGTGTCCGACATCGTGGTCAGCGAGCCGCTCGGGCCGGTCGACGTCAAGGGGCGCGCAGAGCCCGTGTCGATGCACCGCGTCATCTCGCTGCGCTGATCAGGGCGCCGTGCGTGCGCTGCTGTGATGCGAGCGCGGCAGCTGGTGCCGGGTGGTCGGGGCGGGTTTGCCACGGTGGGGTCGCGTCGCCGGCGGCGACACGGCCACGGGGGCCTGCTACGGGGTCGGTTCGCTGGTGTAGACGGTCGGGTCGCCCTGGATCAACCAGATCTCCGGGTTGTTGATCGGCAGGAACGACCGATCACCACCGGGCTCGCGGGTCTCCGGGATCGAGTCGCCGCTCGGTGTGTGCATGATGAAGTTGACCGGCTCCTCGTCGGTCTGCAGCGGGATCTCGTAGACGGCCCAGCCATCAGCGTTGATCGTGGTCAGGTCGAGCGGATCGTCCCACGCGATGGTGGCGAGCACGTCCGCGTCGACCGCGTCGCCCCACAGGTGCAGGCCCCAGTCGTCGCTGGGGTCGCCCGGCGTGTCGTCGCCGTAGTCACCGGCCGGTCGGAAGTAGTACACCGTCGCCGCCTCGGCCGGCGGTCCGGCGTACTCCACCGTGCGCACGCTGCTGACGACGATGGCGCCCTGGTCGTCCAGTGTCGCCCGGTACGCGATCGGCGTGCCCGCCGCGAGGTCCGTCGGCAGTTCGTCGAACACCGTGTAGACGGGCGACGTCTCGTCAGTGCCGACGGTGGTCCAGTCGCCACCATCGATGCTGCGCTCGAACGTCACCTCGTGCGACGCACGCTCGGGATCGGCAACCGCTCGGACCTCCACGGTCCCGCGCACCCGGCTGCCCTCGGCGGGCACCTCGATCGTCAGTTCGGGTGCGGGCACCACGAAGCTCTGCACGTCGCTCGTGCGGGTGTGCCCGCGGTTGTCGAGCACGATCGCGCGGTAGTCGACCGGCGTGCCCGGTCGCATCTCGTTGACGTCGTGGAACACCTGGTAGGGCGCGGTGTCGTCGGTGCCGATGCTCTGCCAGTCGCCGCCGTCGACGCGCGCCTGGAAGGTGACCTCGTAGAAGGACGAGCCGGTCACGTCGGCCTGGACGTGGATGCGTCCCTGCGCGTCGTCGGTCGGCACGGGAGCCTGGAGCGAGATGGCCGGCGCGCGGTTCGAGCCGGGGATCCGCCCGGCCGAGCGGTACACGGTCGTCGACAGCGGCGGCACGCTGACCTGCATGGTGCCGTCGGGGCCCGTCTTGACGCGTTGCGTGCCCGGCCCGTACACCTTGAAGAAGCTCCGCTGCCGGACGTACGTGGGCACTGGTGCTGTCCGGGTCTCCTCGCTGTTGTTCAGCACGACCACGTACTCGCGCTGCTCGGCGCGGTCCATGCGCGAGAAGGCGTAGATCCCCGCCTCGTCGGTGGCGTACCGGTGCTGGTGCGCCCCGTCGCGCAGCGCGGCGTGCCGCTGGTTCAGCTCGGCCAGCCGCTGGATCTGCTCGTACAGCGGGTGCTGGCGGTTGAAGTTCGCCTGCGCGTGCGTGCGGTCGGTGCCCAGCAGGTCGTCGTCGAGGTAGTCGGGCACCTGGCTGGCGAACATGGTCTGGCGCGCCAACTGGTCTCCACCGTCGCCGGTGAAGCCCTGCTCGTCGCCGTAGTAGACGACCGGATTGCCGCGCGAGAAATACATCAGCTCGTGGGCGAGCCGATCACGGGCCATCCACTCGGCGTCACCGGCGCCGGGGTTGTCCGCGACGACGAAGTGGCCGATGCGGCCCATGTCGTGGTTCCCGAGGAACGTGGGCAGTTGGTAGACGTTCGAGTCGTGGTCGGTGTACCAGTCGTCGGCGGCGAAGAAGGCACCGAGCTCGCTCGTCGGTGCGCTCCGTGACGCGAACCCGCGGGCGGCGTCCTGGAACGGGAAGTCCAGGATCGCCTGCATCTTCGCGGTGGTGGTGAAGTAGGAGGTGAACCACTTGGTGGTGTCGAACACCTCGCCGAACATGAAGAACTCGTCCTTGCCCTGGTCACGCGCGAACTCGAGTACCGTCGGCCCGAACGCCTGCCAGAACTCGGTGTCGACGTGCTTCATGGTGTCGATGCGGAAGCCGTCGATGCCCGCGTCCTCGACCCACGTCTGGTAGATGTCGATCATCCCCTGCACGACACGGGGGTGCTCGGTGAACAGGTCGTCGAGGCCGAAGAAGTCGCCGTAGAGCGAGTCCTCACCTACGAAGGTCGTGTCGCCGCGGTTGTGGTACAGCGTGAGGTCGTTGAGCCAGGACGGGACCTTCAGGTCCTCCTCGCCGGGCTCGAGCACGGGGGTGTAGGGGAACGACACGTCCTCGTCGAGCGGCGGGAACGTGCCGGTGCCGGCGTAGTCGCGGTCGTCGAACACCTCGCCGGACGCCGTCCGGTAGGGCTCTGCGTCCTTCGAGACGTACGGCAGGCGGGCACCCGACTCGTAGCCGTTCACGTCGGCCGTGTGGTTCGTGATGATGTCGAAGTAGACCTTCATCCCACGCTCGTGCGCGGCGTCGATGAGCGCCTTGAGCTCCTCGTTGGTGCCCAGGTGGGGGTCGATCTGGGTGAAGTCGGTGATCCAGTACCCGTGGTAGCCCGCCGACGGTCCGTCCTCGAGTTGCACGGCCTTGTTCTTGAAGCTGGGCGTCAGCCAGATCGACGTGGTGCCCAGATCCTGGATGTAGTCGATGCGGTCGAGCAGACCGGCGAGGTCGCCGCCGTTGTAGAAGCCCCTTGCGGTCGGGTCGAAGCCGTGGACGAGTGGGTCGTCACTGTTGATCCCGCCGGCGTCGTTGCTCGTGTCGCCGTTCTCGAAGCGGTCGGCCATGACGAAGTAGAACACCTCGTCGGTCACCGGTGACCGCAGCGAGTGCTGCGCGCCGGTGCCGCGGTCGGCACGCCCGTTGCTCGCGCGGGCGGCGGCGTGCGCCGGCTGCGCCCTGTCGGGATGCTTGGGCTCGGCGACGGCCGCGCCGGGCAGCGCGAAGGTCGCCAGCACCAGAGCCAGGACCAGGAGGCGGGCGAGGAC
>DASUUK010000080.1 GCA_036374135.1 Euzebyales bacterium | reverse complement strand
CCATGCCACGTCGGCGCGGATGAACGGCCGGAACAGCAGGAAGCTGACGATCACGTCACGCGGGTCCCGCAGCATCGTGACCTTGCGGGGGAAGAGGTCGTAGCGCAGCTCCAGCTGTGGCTCCCGCGCGATCATCACCTTGGCCAGCAGGGGCAGCTGCGGTGCGTAGCGGTGGATGCTGTGGAGCTGATCGGCTCTCGTCGGTTCGAACAGGCAGTAGTGATCGTGGCCGGCGGCAGCCAGCGCAGCCTTGACGCTGGTGTACAGGCCCGTGCTGCCGGTCTTGGCCAGACCCAGGATCAGCACGTTGTCGGACGGGGACCCAGGCATGCGCGACAGGCTAGACCTCGCCCGGGCAGGTCACGACCCGGCCGACCCGCCATGCGGGTCGTATGCGCGGCCGCGCCGCGATGCGTCAGGCGGCGCGCCACCGTACGTCGGTGCCCACGGAGTACGATGCGGGAGCATCAGCATCCCAGGACCCGGCGTCGCCCCGGGAGGATCATCGCGACCGTGGCTGCCATCGTTGCCCTCGACGACGCGGTGTCCGCGCTCGTCGGTGACGGCGACACGGTGGCGCTCGAGGGCTTCACGCACCTGATCCCCGTGGCCGCGGGACACGAGATCATCCGCCAGCGGCGGCGTGACCTGAGGCTGGTCCGCATGACACCCGACATCGTCTACGACCGCATGGTCGGGGCCGGATGCGCGTCGGGGCTCGTGTTCAGCTGGGGTGGCAATCCCGGCGTCGGGTCGCTGCACCGGTTGCGAGACGCGATCGAGCACGGTTGGCCCCGTCCGCTCCACATCTCCGAGCACAGCCACGCCGGCATGGTCAACCGTTACGTCGCCGGGGCGTCCGGCCTGCCGTTCGCCGTGCTGCGTGGGTACGCCGGCACAGGGCTGATGGGCCGCCGCCCCCACGAGCTGACCACCATCACCTGTCCGTTCACCGGCGAGGAGCTCGCGGCTGTACGGGCGCTGCGCCCGGATGTCACGATCATCCACGCGCAGCGCGCCGACCGGATGGGCAACGTGCAGCTGTGGGGCATCACCGGGGTGCAGAAGGAGGCGGTGCTGGCCGCCGACCGCGCACTGGCGACGGTCGAGGAACTGGTCGACGATCTCGACCACCGCCCCGGCGATGTCGTCATCCCGGGCTGGGCCGTGGACCTGGTCGCGGTCGCCCCTGGCGGCGCCGCACCGTCGTACGCCCACGGGTACTACGAACGCGACAACGACGCGTACGTCGCCTGGGACGCGATCAGCCGCGACCGCGACCGCTTCTCGGCATGGCTCGCCGACAACGGCCTGCCGGGCGTCGACCGCGAGGCCGACGCGGGCGGTGGCCGATGAGCGGCGCCACATACAGCGCCGACGAGATGATGACGGTGGCCGCCGCCCGGGCGCTGCGTGACGCGACGTCGTGCTTCGTCGGCATCGGTCTGCCAAGCACCGCCGCGAACCTCGCGGTTCGCACCGGTACGCCCCATCTCGTCCTGATCTACGAGTCGGGAACGATCGGCGCACGACCCGACCGGTTGCCGTTGTCCATCGGTGACGGCGTGCTCGCCGAGACGGCGGATGCGGTGGTGTCGGTACCCGAGATCTTCAACTACTGGCTGCAGCCAGGCCGGATCGACGTCGGCTTCCTGGGCGCGGCCCAGATCGACCGGTTCGCCAACATCAACACCACGGTCATCGGCGATGACTACGCGCATCCGAAGGTGCGGCTGCCCGGGGCCGGCGGTGCGCCTGAGATCGCCGCCGCCTGCCGCCGCGTCATCGTCGTGGTCCGCCAGAGCCGACGATCATTCGTGTCGGAGGTCGACTTCGTGACGTCGGTCGGCTACGGGCGCGGTCCCGGCGACCGCGACGACCTCGGACTGACCGGCCGGGGGCCGACCCTGGTCATCACCGATCTCGGCCTGCTCGAACCGGATCCCGACACCTGTGAGCTCCGGCTCACGGCACTCCATCCGGGGACGGACGTCGACCAGGCGCGCGACGCGACGGGGTGGCCGCTGCGGGTGGCCGACACTGTCGAGACACTCGACCCCCCGACCGAGGCCGAGCTGGTGGTCCTGCGTGATCTGCAGGAGCGGGCATGACACCGGTCGGTGACAGGGCAGGCTGTGGGGACGTCACCGCCCGCAGCGGCAGTCGGAGGCGGTCATCATGACCTCGACGGACGACCACGGGCCCGCCGACCGCGCGTCCACAGACGACGCGCCGGGCGGGCACTCCCCCGTCGGGTACCGACGCGACGGTACGGACGATCCGCCGCTGGCGGCGCCAGAGTACGGGTCGACCGTCCATCGTGCGCCGGATCGACCGCTGGTGATCCTGCCGCACACCCTGACCGAGGTGACCGGGCCCGCGTTCGGCACCGATCGCGTGACCGAGGCGGAAGCCGACCTGACCCGACAGCACCGTGGCGAGCCACTCGGCGAGCGGATTATCGTGCATGGCCGCGTCCTCGACGGCGATGGGCGCCCCGTTCCCGAGACCCTCGTCGAGGTGTGGCAGGCCAACGCCGCCGGGCGGTACGCGCACCAGGGTGACCGGCACGATGCCCCCCTCGACGAGAACTTCACGGGGGCGGGGCGGTGCCTGACCGGCAGCGACGGCGTGTACCGGTTCACATCCATCCGCCCGGGGGCCTACCCGTGGCGCAACCACCACAACGCGTGGCGACCGTCGCACATCCACTTCTCGGTCTTCGGCCGGGCGTTCGTGCAACGCCTGATCACGCAGATGTACTTCCCGGGCGACCCGCTGTTCGGTCAGGACCCGATCTTCAACGCCGTCCGCGATGAGCGGGCACGCCGGGCGATGGTGTCGACGTTCGACCTCGACGAGACGGTGCCGGAGTGGGCGCTCGCGTTCCGCTTCGACATCGTGCTGCGCGGGCGCGACGCCGTCGTGTTCGAGGACGACGGGGACCGTCCGTGACGGCCCGCCAGATCACGCCGGCACAGACCGCGGGACCGTTCCTGCACATCGGCATGCTGTGGCCCGACGGTCCGACCGCCGTGGCCGAGGACCATCCGGACGCGATCGTGCTGACCGGACAGATCGTCGACGGGGCGGACGACGTGGTCGCAGACGCGCTGGTCGAGACGTGGCAGGCCGACGGTGAGGGACGGTTCGCAAGCGACGGCGACCCTCGCGGCCGGGCGGCGAGCGGGTTCCGCGGCTGGGCACGGTGTGCGACCGATGACGACGGTTGCTGGCGGATCGTGACGGTCAAGCCGGGGGCCGTCCCCGGCCCGGACGGCACGATTCAGGCACCCCACATCGACTGCACGATCCATGCCCGCGGGCTGCTGCGCCACCTGTTCACGCGCGTCTACTTCGCCGACGAGCACGAGGCCAACGCGGGCGACCCGGTGCTCGCCGGACTTCCCGAGGAGCGCCGTGCGACGCTGCTCGCGACGGCGACCGGCCGAGTGTACGAGCTCGACATCAGACTGCAGGGCGACCGTGCCACCGTCTTCTTCGACGCCTGAGCCCATTGGCCTGTTCGACGAGGTGCTCGCACGGGGCGGCGTGCGGGAGGCGACCGGCGACCGCGCGTGGCTGCAGGCGATGCTGGATGCCGAGGCCGGCCTGGCCTGGGCGTTGGCCGACGCGGAGGTGATCGAGGCGTCGGCCGCGGAGGCGATCAACGCGGCCTGCCGGGCGGAGCGCTTCGTGGTCGCCGACCTCGCGACGCGGGCCGCCGCCAGCGGCAATCCCGTCGTGCCGCTCGTCCGGGCGCTGACCGATGCGGTCGCGGCACCGGCCGCCGGACACGTCCATCGCGGCGCGACCAGCCAGGACATCATCGACACGGCCATGATGCTGATCGCACGCGACGCGCTGGATGTGCTGATCGAGGATCTCGCCGGCGCAGCCGACGAGGCTGCCCGCCTCGCACGGACCCACCGCGATCTTGCGATGCCAGCGCGCACACTGCTCCAGCAGGCCGTGCCCACGACGTTCGGGTGCCGCGCGGCCGGGTGGATGACCGGCCTGGACACGGTGGCCACGCGGCTGCGGTCCGTCCGTGCGAGCGGGTTGCCGGTGCAGCTCGGTGGTGCGGCAGGGACCCTGGCATCGCTGGGCGACGCGGGGCCGCGCGTCGTCGCAGCGTTCGCGCGTCGGGTCGGGCTGATCGAACCGGTGCTGCCGTGGCACACGGTCCGGACGCCGGTCGGCGAGCTGGCGGGCACGCTCGGCGTCACCGCGGGCGTGTGCGGCAAGATCGCGCGGGACGTGACCCTGCTGGCGCAGACCGAGGTCGGCGAGGTGTCGGAGGGGGTGCAGGGCCGTGGTGGGTCATCGACGATGCCCCACAAGCACAACCCGGTGGCCGCGATCGCGACCGTCGCCGCGGCGACGACCGCACCGGGACTCGTGTCCACGCTGCTGACCGCGATGACCGCCGAGCTGGAGCGCGCCGCCGGCGCATGGCACGCCGAGTGGATGGCCTGGACCGATCTGCTGCGGGTGACGGGATCGGCCGCCGCGTGGCTGCGCGACTGCCTCACCAACCTGGACGTCCACGCCGACCGCATGCGAGCCAACCTCGCGCTGACCGGCGGGGCGGTGCTCGCGCAGCGCGTGGTCACCGCGCTGACCGATGAGATGGGACGGCTCGAGGCCCATGATCTGGTTCGTCGTGCCAGCAACAGGGCGGCCGCACGCTCGACCGACCTGTTCACCGAGCTGTCGGCGATGCCGCAGGTGTCCGAGGTGTGCGGACGGGACGAGCTGCGCCGCCTGCTGGATCCGGATGACGCGGTCGGGACCGCCGCGGCGCTCGTGGACCGCGCGCTGGCGCGCCGTGCGTGACCCGACCGCGTGTGACGCGGGGCGGCGACCACCGACGCCGGACGGGTGAGGTCCCGGGCCGAGCTGCAGGAGATGACGCGATGGCTGACGAGCGGTACGAGACCGGAATGCGCGTGCGCCGCGAGGTGCTCGGCGACGACTACGTCGACCGCGCGAACGCCGGGACGGCACCGATGACCCAGGCGTTCCAGCACCACATCACACGCGTCGCGTGGGGTGACGTGTGGAGCCGTGACGGGCTGGACCGCCGCACCCGTAGCTGCCTGACCCTGGCGTTGCTCGCGGCCCTGGGTCACGAGCGGGAGCTGGCGCTGCACGTGCGGGCGGCGCTGGGCAACGGCGTCACGGCCGACGACATCGCCGAGGTGCTGCTGCACACGGCGGTCTACGCCGGCATCCCGGCCGCGAACGCGGCCATGCGGACGGCCCAGAAGACGCTGGCTGACCTCGGTGTGGCCGCGGCCCGTCCCGACGGGGACCCGTGACCGCTGGGCGCGATCACCTCGAGGTGGTGCGCAGCACGTCACGCGAGGCCGCTACGCCGCCACGTCGAACAGACCGGAGATGCCCTGGCCGACGCCGATGCACATGGTCGCCAGCCCCAGCCCTCCCCCGCGCCGCCGCAGCTCGTGGATCGCCCCGACCGCGAGCCGCGCGCCGGAGCACCCCAGCGGATGCCCGATCGCGATCGCACCGCCGTTGGGGTTGACCCGCGGGTCGTCGTCGTCGAGCCCCCAGCCGCGGATGACCGCCAGCGACTGCGACGCGAACGCCTCGTTGAGCTCGATGACGTCCAGGTCGGCGATGTCCAGGTCGAGGCGCCCCAGCAGTGCGGCCGTCGCTGGCAGCGGGCCGATGCCCATCACGCGTGGGGCGACGCCGGCCGACGCGGCCCCGCGGAACGTCGCGAGTGGCGTCAGGCCGTGGTCTGCGGCGTACCTCGACGAGGCGAGCACGAGCGCCGCCGCGCCGTCGTTGAGCGGGCTGGCGTTGCCGGCCGTGACCGTCCCGTCCCTGACGAAGGCCGGCCTGAGCCGCGCGAGCTTCTCGAGTGACGTGTCGCGCCGCGGCCCCTCGTCGCGGGTGACCTCGCCGTCCGGCGTGTCGACCGCGATCACATCGGCGTCGTAGCGACCCTCGTCCCACGCGGCGATCGTCTTGCGGTGGCTCGCCAGCGCGAACGCGTCCTGATCGGCGCGACTGATCCCGTGCTCGGCCGCGACGTTCTCGGCGGTGATGCCCAACGGATCCGTGTGGCCGGCCTCGTCCATGCGCGGGTTGACGAAGCGCCACCCCAATGCGGTGTCCACCATCTCCGGTACACCCCGCGGTGGGATGCGCCCTGGCTTCGCCAGCGCCCACGGCGCACGGCTCATCGACTCGACGCCGCCGGCGACCGCCACGTCGATCTCGTCGACCGCGATGCGTCGGGCAGCGGACGCGATCGCCTCCATGCCTGACCCGCACAACCGGTTGACCGTGACGCCCGGAACCTGTTCGGGCAGCCCCGCGAGCAGGCCGGCCATCCGCGCGACGTTGCGGTTGTCCTCGCCCGCCTGGTTGGCGCACCCGAGCACGACCTCGCCCACCGTGCTGCCGTCGACACCCGCCCGGTCGACCGCCGCGCCGACCACGAGTGCGGCCAGGTCGTCGGGACGCACGCCGGCCAGCGCCCCGCCCATCCGGCCGACGGGCGTCCGCAGCGCCGAGAGCACGACCACGTCATTCATCGCAATCCACGTCCAGTCCGCTACCGCGCCGGCTCGCTGAAATGGTTGACCGGGTCGCGGGTGCCGCAAACGTGGGTGACACCCATGTCCAGACAGCGACCGCACGTCCACGCAGCGACCGCACGTCCACGCAGCGACCGCATCTCTAGGCAGCGGCGACGCCGACATGGGCAACCGGTGCCGTCGGTACCGCAGGCGGTGCCCCCTACCGTTCGGGGTGGCCGTTCGAGACCGCCGGAACCCGCAGGAGCAGATCGCCATGAGCACGCGCGTCGAGACACTGGTCATCGGTGCCGGACAGGCAGGGCTGGCGCTGAGCTACCACCTGAAGGCACGGGGACGCGACCACCTGCTGCTCGATCGCGGCCGGATCGGTGAGCGCTGGCGCAGCGAGCGCTGGGACTCGTTCAAGCTGTTGACGCCCAACTGGCAGACCGGCATGCCCGGCATGTCCTACACCGGTCACGACCCCGATGGCTTCATGGACAAGCGCCAGGTGGTCGAGCTGTTCGACCGGTACGCACGCTCGATCGACGCGCCAGTGCGCACCGGTGTCGCCGTCCACCGGGTCCGGCCCGGTGACGACCGATGGGACGTCATTTCCGACGCCGGAACGTTCGAGGCCAACAACGTCGTCGCCGCGACCGGCCACCACGCGTTGCCGCGCATCCCGATGGAACCCGCGACCAGGTTGCCCACCGACATCACCCAGCTGCACACCAGCCACTACCGCAACCCGGCGCAACTGCCCGACGGCGGCGTGCTGATCATCGGCGCCGGCCCCTCGGGACAGCAGATCGCCGATGAGCTGGCACGCACGGACCGCCGCGTCATCCTGGCCGCCGGTCGGCACCGGACCCTGCCCCGCCGGTACCGCGGCCACGACGCGCACTGGTGGATGCACCACATGGGCGCGTTCGAGCGCACCATCGACACGCTCGCAGATCCCAGGTCGGTCCGCTCCGCGCCGGCGTTCGTGCTGGCCGGCGGCCACCACGACATGGACCTGCACCGGCTGGTCGCGCAGGGCGTCGTGGTCACCGGCCGCCTGGCCGGTGTGCTCGGGACGACCGCGTGGTTCGCGGACGATCTGGCCGAGTCCGTCGCCGCCGCCGACAGGAACCTGCTGGCCTTCCGCGACAGCGTGGACGACTTCGTGGAGCGCACCGGCATCTCGTGCGACCCGCCGGACGCCCCGCCGCCCCCGCCGGGGCCGTGGGCCACCTACGCCCCGCGACAGCTGAACCTCGACCACGTCGGCATCCGCACCGTGATCTGGGCCACCGGCTACCGCCGCGACTTCTCCTGGATCGACGCACCGGTGTTCGACGCGACGGGCGAACCGCTGCAGCGCCGTGGCGTGACCACGGCCGCCGGGCTGTTCTTCCTGGGCCTGCGTTGGATGTACCGCCGCAGCTCGGACACGATCCACGGCGTCGGCGCGGACGCCGAGCACCTGGCCAGCGTCATCGCGGCGCGCACCACCCCCGCCCCGGCCGGGGCGCCCGCCCCGCTCGCTGCCTGACACCACCCGACAGTCGTCCGGGCAGGCGCGGCATCTGCCAACCACCCCGAGCTCCGCACACCCACCCCGGGCTCTCGCAACCACCCCCGGAGGCGGTCGACATTCCGCGAGGTGGTCGACAATCCGCGGGGCGATCGACGTTTCTCGGGGTGGTGGCGGTTCGGCGCGGGCGGGGCGCCCCGCCCCGGGGGGGTAGGTGGCGGGACCGGGCGAGATAGGCAACGGCCACCGATGGGTGGAGGACCGCCGACGACCAGCATGGCGTCACCGATTCACGACACGTTCCGTAGGAGGAACATCAAATGACCGACACCACCGTGAACGACACCGTCCGTAACGGCGTCGACACCGCCGCTCTGTTCGCCACGCTCGAGGCCGTCGATGGTCAGCGCGAGCTGGCCAAGTTCCAGTTCCGCGTCCGCAACAACTGGATCAGCGGCACGCACAACCGTTCGACGTTCGGCGGCTTCTTCGGCGCCGGCACGGAGCACGAGCACAAGGCGACGTACACCGCCGACGCCGACCACCCGCCGGTCCTGATCGGCGCGGACAACGCCCCGACCGGTGCCGAGTACGTGCTGCACGCGCTGGCCGCGTGCATCACCCACGCCATCGCCAACAGCGCGGCCGCGCGCAAGGTGAACCTGACCGAGGTCACGTCCACCGTCACTGGTGACGTCGACCTGCAGGGTGTCCTGGGCCTGTCCGACGAGGTCCGCAAGGGCTACAACAACATCCGGATCAGCTTCGACATCTCCGGCGACGCCGACGAGGAGACGCTACGCGACATCGTCGAGCAGGGCCGCCGCCGCTCGGCTGTCTACGACGTCCTGACCAATGGCGTGAACGTCGATCTCGACGTCAACGCCGGGTGACGAGACCCGACTCCACCACCCCACCATGGCGGTCCCGTCCGAGTCCCCCCGGACGGGACCGCCACCGGCCCACCACCCGATCGGAGCAGTGATGACCCGCCTCTCCATCCCAGAGCTGGGCACGATCCTGGGCGTCTGGGCGCACCCGGACGACGAGGCCTACCTGTCGGCCGGCGTCATGGCGGTGGCCCGCGACGCCGGACAGCGCGTCGTGGTCGCCACAGCCACGCGTGGAGAGGCCGGGACCTCGGATCCGCAGCAGTGGCCGCCGCGCCGGCTGGGCCGTGTCCGCGAGCACGAGCTGCATGCCTCCCTGGCGGCGCTCGGCGTCACCGAACACCACTTCCTCGGCTACGTCGACGGCACCCTGGACGACGTCGACCCCGAGGCCGCGATCGCCCACATCGCCGCGTTGATGGTCACCGTCCAGCCCGACACGATCCTGACGTTCGGTCCGGACGGCATCACGGGCCACAGCGACCACCGGCGGGTCTCCGAGTGGACCCTCGAGGCGCGCGACCGCGTCGCCCCCACCGCGCGGTTGCTCTACGCCGCATACCCCACCACGCACAGCGACCGGTGGCAGGAGCTGTACGACGAGTTCGACATCTTCATGGAGCCGGACCTGCCGGTCCGGCCGCACCCTGAGGACGTCGCGTTCGAACTGACCCTCCACGGCGCGCTGGCCGACCGCAAGTTGGTCGCCATGCGCGCGCAGGCCAGCCAGACGACCGGCCTGATCGAGGCCATGGGCGAGCAGACCTACCGGGCGTGGATCTCCGCCGAGGGCTTCGTCGAGGCCCCGTCCACGCCGCGGCCGTCGACCGGAACACGGTCCGTGGCAGCCAGCCGTCCCCGCTGACGGTCAGCCGCCACGCCGCTGCGGTCCCGCACACACACGACGATCGGGTCACCGAACGAGGGTGGCCGGTCGTCGTGCACCCATTGTCCGCGCTCACGCACCGATCCCGAGCTCGGGGGCCATCGCCGCGGCCTCCTGCCGCGTGCCGACGGCGAGCTTGTCGAGTATCGCCGACACGTGATGATCCACGGTGCGCACCGACACGACCAGCCGATCGGCGATCTCGGCGTTCGTCAGGCCCTCTGTCAGCAGCTCCAGGACGTCGAGCTGGCGATTGGTGAGCCCGGCCGGGTTGCGCCTGGTGCCGCGGGTCGGTCCACGGGGCACCGACGTCACGCCCTTCGCACGCAGCATCGCGCGGGCGCGGTTGGCCGTGCCGGTCGCGCCCAGCTCGTCGAGCATGCGCAGGCCTTCGAGCATGCGTTCCTCGTCGTCGCACGCGACCAGCTCCACGGCCTGCTCGTAGCGGTAGCCTGCCGCCTCCCACGCGGCGGCCGCGGCCGCGTGATCTCCGCGCAGTGCCGCGGCGTGCGCGTCGAGGATCACATCGGGATCCGGGGGTTGCGGCACCGGCATCCCGGCGCGGGCCAGACCCACACGGACGTCGCCGGCATACCACAGATGTCCGGTCTCGTCAGCAGTGGCGATCGCCGCTGCGACGGCGGCGTCCAGCGCCGGCGGCGTCGTGCCGGTGACCCAGGCGATCTCCAGCAGCGCAGCCGCCGCCGCGCCCAGCCGCGGCGCCTCGTCGGTCGACTCCGCGAGCTGCCATGCGTCGGCCGCGACCTCGGGCGCCCGCGGGTCGCCGAGTCGCACGAGCGCCTGCGCGAGCCACCCCCGAGGCTGCACGCCGGCGACACCTGGCTCGACCTCGCCCTCCAACGTCTCGCTCAGGATGCGTCGCGCGTCGTCGGGCAGCCCGCGGTTGAGCGCCAGGCTGCCGAGCAGACCGTCCAGGCGGAACGTGCCATAGGTGACCTGGTGGTCGTCGGCGTACGCGCGACCGTCGTGGACCGTCGCCTCGGCAGCCTCGAGCTCGCCGCGACGCATGTGCTCGACGGCGATCTGGAAGAAGCCACGGATCACCGACTCGTGGAAGCCGTGACGCCGTGCCAGCTCGAGGCCGTCTGTCACCTCAGCCAGCCCGTCGGCGTCTCCCAGGTTCAACGCCGCGGCGCCGTGGTTGATGCGGGCGCCGGCCTCCGCCGGCAGGTGCCCGACACGCTCGGCGACGCCCAGCGCGCGCGTCGCCCACGAGATCGCCTCCGCGTTGCGGTTGGCCAGCAGGAGCATGCGCGACATGTGGGCGTACGCCATCGCGAGGACCGGCGAGGCATCACCCCGCAGCAGGGAGATGGCCCGCTCGGCGTGCGGCAGCGCCTTCCTCGCACCCCGATGCCAGTAGACCGCGCGCGACAGCACCAGCAGCGCGTCGGCCAGGGCCCGCGTGTCGTCGCCCCGTTCGATCAGCGCCACGGCCTCGGTGGCGACCTCGACCGCCTCGGTGTGCCGGTTGCCGAGCTGCAGCTCGTAGGCGTAGGCGAGAGCGAGCTCGGCGCGTTCACGGTCGGGCAGCTGTGGAGCGTAGCGGTGGGTCTCGCGGTGCGCGGCCAACGCTTCGCGGTGGCTGCCGAGCTGCGCCGCCTCGCGGGCGGCGACGGGACCGTAACGGAGCACCGCCTCCCCGTCACCCGCCTCGATCGCGTGGTGCAGGATGCGAGTGGCGTCGACAGTGCGGTCGGCCAGCGCGGTGAGCGCGGCACGGTTGAGCGCCGCACGCGTGCCCGATGGCAGATCGGACTCGACTGCGCGGCGGGCGATCTCGTGGGCGAAGCGGACCGTGTCAGCGTCGGCGATGACCAGCCCGGCACGCTCCGCGGCATCCAGCGCCCGGCCACGGTCACCGACCATCGCCTCCAGCAGCCACCGCTCGGCGCGGGTCGGCACGACCGACAGCGCCTCGAGCGCCTGCTGGGCGGGTTCCGGCAGCCCGAGCACGCGTGTGAGGACCGCGTCGCGGACGCTCGTCGGCACCGTGCCGGGGGGCGCCGCCGCGAGCTCGAGCGCGTAGAACGGGTTGCCACCCGTGACCCGGAACAACTCGTCGGTGCCTTCGTCGTCGCGTCCCACGAGCTCGGCGAGCGCGTCACGGGACAGTGGGCCGAGCGTGATCCGTTCGACGCCCGCGACGCCCAGAGCGCCGAGCACGCGACGCAGAGGATGGGTGCGATCGACTTCCTCGTCGCGGAAGGTCGCCACGAGCATCGCCGGCAGCCGTTCGATGCGCCGCGCGACGACGACGAGCGCGTCGAGCGTCGCGTCGTCCGCCCACTGCAGGTCCTCGATCACGAACACGACCGGGCGCAGCGGATCGTCCAGCTCCTCGAGGATGGCGTCGAGTACCTCCGCCGGATCGGCGCCGGCGTGCAGCGCACGGCCCAACCGGCTCTGTCCGCGTGCGATGTCGCGGAAGGGCGCAAACGCCCGGGTCGACAGCAGGTCGTCACACGCCCCGGACCGCACGACCGCGTCGGCGGCCTCGGCGGCCTCCGCGAAGCTGCGCACGAGGCTCGTCTTGCCGATGCCGGCCGGGCCGTGGACGAGGACGACGCGGCCACGACGCTCGGACGCGCTCGACAGGATCTCCTCGAGCGCGCGCATCTGGTCTTCCCGCTCCAGCAGGCGCATTGGCGCAGCGTAGCGTCAACGAGCCGTACTCATCGGCGAACCGACCCATGCGGCGGACCCGCCGCCGAGGTCAGGGTACGCCCGCCGCCGACAGGTGACGGTCCCAACGCTCCAGGATCGCCGGATCGCGGAACGGGTGACGGCGTGCCAGACCCTCACGGCGCGAGTCAGGGAAGCGGTCGAGCAGCGTGGCCACGGTCGCACGGGCACGGCGCGACAGCCCCAACGCCTGCTGGGACGCGGCGAGCACGAGCAGCGCCTCGCGGGCGGACGGGTCATGCTCGGCCACCCGCTCGGCGACCTCCGCGGCCTCGTGGTAGCGCTCGCCGACATAGTAGGCACTGGCCTCGACGGTCAGAAACCACGGGTGACCGAGCCCGCCGAGTTCCACCGCGCGCTCGCAGGCCTGCACGGCGGCATGCCACTCCCCCAGGTAGCGACGTACGCTGCCGAGCACGCCGAACGAGATGTCGCATGTCGGCCGTCGCGCAAGTGACTCCTCGGCGGCGTCCAGCGCCGCATCCAGATCCTCACCGGCGTACAGGCGCAGTGCCGCCACCACCAGGTAGCTCAACCCGGTCGGGTCGTTGAGCTCGATGCCACGGGCGGCGTGCCTCGCCGCGTCCTCCAGGTCCTGCGCGGGCGCCGACGAGAACCCCTCCACCGCACCCATCCAAGAGGCGAACGCGGCCAACGCGTGGGCGGTCACAGCGTCCGGGTGCGTCCGGACGACGTCAGTGAAGCGTTGCCTGGCGATCCGCCATCCCTCGCGCGTCCCGAGCGTGAGGTTGTGCCATCCGTGGTAGACGGCGTCGCGCGCCTCGGCGTCGAGCTCCTCGTGGTAGAGCCTCGCGGGCTCACCGATGACCAGCTCGATCTCCATCGCGCGCCTGGTGCCCGCGCTGACAATGTCCTGCAGGGTGAACAGGTCGTCGGTCGTCCCCTCCCAGCGTCCGGCCCACACGCGGTTGACGGTGTCGAACTCGCCGAGCATGCAGTAGACACGCAGCCTGCCCCTCGACGCGACGACACCGGTCTCGAGGTAGTAGCGGGCGTCGACAGCGCCCGTGCGGCCCGGCCCCGAGCCGTCGTCGTCGATCACCGTCAGGCCGGGAATGTCACCCAGCGACTTGACCAGGTCGAGGTGCAGTGCCTCCGCGATGGTGCGGTCGGCTTCCGTTCCGGAGATCCGCGTCGGCATCAGCGCGATGCTCGGCGATAGCGCACCGGAGCGTGTGTGTCCGCCCCCGTCCTCACGCATGCCGGCCAGCCGGTACACGCGGACCGTCCCTGGGATGTTCCTGAGCCGTCGGGAGCCCAGGCTGATCAACCGCAGCGCCGGCTCGTCGAGCGCCGTGTACACCGCCTCGGTGACATTGATGCCGCCGACGTCGGCGAGCGCCTGGATGCGGGCGGCGATGTTCAGCGGATCTCCGAAGTAGCGGCCGTCCCCGGCGACCACGATCTGGCCGGCGTCCAAGCCGACGCGGAACCACGTGCGGCGGGTCCGAGGCAGCGTGCGGTTGTATTCCCCGACGGCGCTGCTGATCGCCACCGCCGCGCGCATCGCGGCGTACGCGTCGTCGAACACCGCGAGGAAGCTGTCGCCGACGAAGTTGACGAGCGTGCCGTCCGCCTCCGCCACCGCATCCGCCACAAGCCCCTGGTAGTGACGGACGGTCGCGACGGTCGCCTGCTCGTCGTCGGCCATCAGGCGGCTGTAGTTGACGATGTCGGCGTGCAGCACGACGGCGTGCCGCCGCTGCAGCCCGTCGGCATCCTGCTCGGTGACGGCGCGTGCGGCGTCCAGGTGGGGTGTGTGCTGAGCCGGCACACCTCGCAGTATGGGCGGGCCGACCCGCGCTGTCCACGCCGGGGCGGCCGGGCGGCACTACGATCGTCGGCCGCGACGGACGGAGGGCGGCGCGTGGAGCCGGTTGCACTCGGGTACCTCTCGGCGGGGCGGGGCCCCACCCTGGTCGCCCTGCACGGCGGGCTGCTGTCGGGGCGGCTGACGTTCGGTCCCGTGCTGGGTGACTGGGCCCAGCGCTTCCGCGTCCTGGTGCCGGACCGGCGTGGGTTCGAGCACACGCCGGCCGCCGATGCGGCGACGGTCGCCGGGCAGGCACGCGATCTCGAGGCGTTCGTCGATGAGCACGCCGGCGGGCGTGCGCACGTCGTCGGCTTCTCGTTCGGTGGTGTGATCGCGCTCACAGCCCTGCAGCTCGAACGGCGGCTCTTCGCCAGCCTCACGGTGGTGGAGGCGCCGGCCGTCACCCTGTGCGGTCGCGATCCCGAGGCACTCGCATTGCGCATGCGGCTGTCCGACCTGTACGACCGTGCCGTCGACGGTGCCGGTGCTGACGTCGCGCGCGACTTCTTCGAGTACATGGATCCTCGTGCGCTCGGGCGGATCGAGGCCCTGCTCGCCGCGGGTGACCCCGGTCTGCACGTGGTGCTCGACGAGCTGCGGGTCTGGCGCACGCCGTTGTCATCGGCCGGGCTGGCTGGCGCGCAGGTACCGGTGCTCGTGGTGACCGGGCAACGCAGTCCGGCCGCCATGCACCGGGTCGGCGCGCTCGTGGCCGCCGCGACCGGTGGCCGCCATCACGTGCAGCATGCAGCCGGGCACGCGGCCCACCTCGTGGGGCGGCCGTTCCGCGACGAGCTGTGCGCCCACGTCGCGGACGCGGAGGCCGGCGGCGCGCCGCCCGACCCGGTCGTGGTGGGCCCGCACGATCCGGACTGGGCGTCGCGGTACGAGCGCGAGCGTGCCGCGGTCGCCGACGTTCTCGGCGACGACGCGGTCGCGATCGCCCACATCGGCAGCACGGCCGTACCGGGCCTGCACGCGAAGCCGGTCATCGATCTCATGATCGGCGTCGACGGCAGCGCGGCGACCCACGACGTCGGCCAGCGGCTGCGCGCCGCCGGCTACGCCGTGCGCCACGACCCCGACAGCGCGCACGACGACGGTCACCAGTTCGGCGTACGACGAGCAGATGGTCGCCGTCTCGTGCACGCCCACGTCGTCGCCCACGACGGCCGCTGGTGGCGTGACCACATCGCCTTCCGCGACCGCCTGCGCGCCGATGCTGACCTGCGCACGCGCTACACCAGGCTGAAAGAGCAGCTCGCCCTCGAGCACCACCGCGACCGGGACGCCTATGCCGACGCAAAGACGGACTTCGTCACCGCGGCCCTGCGCACCGGACGGGTGCCGCGATGACGCCACCGCCACCGAACGCCGATCCGCAGCCGGCGGACGCACCACTCACGCCGTTCCAGCGGGCGGTGGTCGACATCGTGCGCGGCCTGCGTCCGGGGGACGTCGTGACGTACGACGACGTCGCCCTCGAGGTCGGTCGGCCGGGCAGCGCTCAGGCGGTCGCCAACGTCCTGCGTCGCGTCGACGGGTTGCCGTGGTGGCGCGTCGTACCGACGAGCGGGCGGCTGTACCGGACGCACGCCCCGACCCAGCGTCCACTGCTCGAGGCGGAGGGCGTGCGCGTCGACGACGAACGCCGCATCCGGCCCGGCTGATCCGGCCCACCGTGGCGTAGGGTGGCCGGCATGGCGGCGTCGGCGGAGGTCTGGGACATCGGCGGCCGACCGGTGCGGATCACCAACCCGGACGCCGTCCGGTTCCCCGTGACGGGTCACACCAAGCGCGATCTGATCCGCTACTACCTGACGGCCGCCGACGGTGCACTACGTGGAGCCGGGGGGCGTCCGCAGATCCTCAAGCGCTACGTCAAGGGCGTCGGTCGGCCACCGTTCTTTCAGAAGCGTGCGCCGGCGTCACGACCGGGGTGGGTCGAGACGGTCACGCTGTCGTACCCGTCGGGCCGCACCGCCGAGGAGGTCGTCGTCAACCATCCCGCGCAGCTCGCCTGGATCGTCAACCTGGGGTGCGTCGATCTCAACCCGCACGCCGTCCGCGCCGACGACCTCGACCATCCCGATGAGCTGCGCGTCGACCTCGACCCGGTCCGCGGGGTGACCTGGGCGCAGGTCACCGAGGTCGCGCTGGTCGTCCGCGACGTGCTCGCCGACGCCGGCCTCGTCGGCTGGCCCAAGACGTCCGGGGCGCGCGGCTTCCACATCAACTGCCGCATCGCGCGGCGGTGGACCTTCCCACAGGTGCGTCGTGCCGCGGAGGCGCTCGCGCGCGAGGTCGCCCGTCGTGCACCGGAGTCGGCGACCGCGCGGTGGTGGAAGGAGGAACGCCACGGGGTGTTCGTCGACTACAACCAGAACGCCCGGGACCGGACGGTCGCGTCGGCCTACTCGGTGCGACCGGTGCCCGACGCCCGCGTGTCGACGCCGCTGCGCTGGGACGAGGTCAGCGACTGCGATCCGGCCGCATTCACCATCGACACCGTGACGGACCGCATCGCCGCGCTCGGCGACCTGACGGCGGGCATCGACGACGCCGTCGGGTCACTCGACGCGCTGCTCGCTCTAGCCGACGAGCAGGATGCGGCGGAGCGGGCACCGACCGGCGACGGCCCGGTCGCGCCCGCACCACCCGGTCACGACAGCGGCGCGTCCGGTCGTCGCCGGACGTCCATGCCACTGATCGAGGTCGCCCGCGCGGCCACGGCCGAGGAGGCGATGGATGGCCTGGCGCGATGGCGGCAGCGCCACCCGCAGGTCTGGGCGATGCTCGAGCCGGCGGACGTCCTCGTCGACGCCATGCGCGGCCGCAGTTCGACGTGGACGCGCATCCGGCTCAACCTCCGCCGCGTGCCCGCAGACAGACGGCCGTCGCAGGAGCCGCTCGAGGTCGACTACGACCCGTGGAGAGGCGTCCGCGACGAACGCCCTTGACACGGTCCTGTGGTTGACGGCCCGCGCCGGTCCTAGCTGGGGATCTCGGACGGCTGCGGCGCCTCGCTGGGCAGCGGCAGTTCGCTGGGCAGCGCCGGCGACTCGGATGCCTGGTCGGCCGGCACGACGGCGACCGACGCCTCGTCCCACCGGCCGTAGCGCTCGTCGACCTCGATCCCGAGGTCCGAAATGAAACCGGTGATGAAGTCGCTGAATGCGGGACCGCCTGTCTGCGCCTCGAGCTCGGTGCGGATCTGCTCCTCGACGTCCGCGAAGTCCGGTGCCGGGATCGAGTCGGTCACCTCGAGCACGTGGAAGCCGAACTCGCTCTTGACGGGTCCGACCAGCTCGTCCTCGGTCGCGTTGAACGCAGCCTGTTCGAACGGCGGCACCGTCTGACCGCGCGCGACCTCACCGAGATCTCCGCCGCTCTGCGCGGAGCCCTGATCGATGGACACGTCCGCAGCGACCTCCGCGAACTCTTCTCCCGACTCGATGCGGTCGATCGCGTCACGCGCCTCGGCCCGCTCCTCGGTCAGGATGTGGCGCACCGCCACCTTCTCGCCGAAGCGCCCCTGGGGATCGTTCTCGAAGGCGTCGCGGACCGCGGACTCGTCGACCTCGTCGGCGAGCTGGGCCACGATCTCGTTCTGGATGGCCTGGACGCGCAGTTCGGCCTCCAGCTCCTCCTCGGACAGGTTGACCTGCTCGATGGCCTCGTTGAACGCCTCCTCGCCACCGACCTGGTCGATGACCAGCTCGCGCTGCGCCGCGATGTCCTCGTCGGTGATCTCGATGTCGCGCTCGGCCGCCGCCTGGCGCAGGATCTCGCTGCGTATCAGCGTGGTCAGCACACCGGCCTTCTGTTCGTCGTCGTTGGACGAGGCGTCGGGAGCCTCGCTCGCGCCGGCGGTGCGGCGGGCGTAGGACTCGTCGACCTCCGCGGTCGTGATCTCGACGTCGCCGACGCGAGCTGCGACGTCCGACGTCGATGCGCTGCCGCTGCAGGCGGCCAGCACGAGCGTCAGGGCCAGCAGCAGCGCTGCTGAACGCGGTGGGCGGAGATGGCGGAGCAGGCGCACGGCAGATCAACCGATCGTTGCGGTGTATGGATGCGGAGAGATGTACGAGGAGTGTAGTGAGCACCCGGCCGGCTCGCCGTCGCCGCGCACCCGGCCCCACGCGGTGCACGTCGAGGCGTGTGCGCACCGGCGATGGGAATGGTCACCGTGACCGCGCGACGATGCGTCGCCTGCACCGCACAGCGACGGGCCGGCGTCACGCCGGTCGCAGCCGGAGAGGACACTGACATGCCCGCCATCACCGACCAGATCGCCGAGTCGTTCGTACGACAGCTCGCGCGCGGCGGGCTCGACGGTGTCGGGCCGCTCGCACCCGCCCACGAGGTCGCCGAGCAGGCGCGCACCGGGCACGACAGCCCCGAGCGCGCCGTCGACGCGATCGTCCGCGAGCACACGCGGCTCGCGGCCGTCAATGGATTCGTCACCGGACTCGGCGGGTTCGTCGTCCTGCCCATCGCCGTCCCGGCGAACCTGGTCGGCTTCTACACGCTGGGTGCGCGCATGGTCGGCGCGATCGCGCACCTGCGCGGCCACGACATCGCCCGGCTCGAGACGCGGGTGGCGGTGCTCGCAGCGCTGACCGGAGACGACATCGGCAACCTGCTCAGCCGCGCCGGCATGGTGCTGCCCGCGGGCGGCGTCACCGCTGCGTGGCTGCGCCGGATGGCACCGTCACTGTCGACGATGATCAACAAGGCGATCGGCTTTCGTCTGCTGGTCGGCACCGGTGAGCGTGCACTGGTCAAGCTGGGACGGGCGATCCCTCTCGCCGGCGGGGTGATCGGGGGGACCGTCGACGTGGCGCTGATGCGATCGATCGCCAGCCATGCGCGCCGGGAGTTCCCGACCGTGCCGGCGGTGGCGCGCTCCGCGGCGGCGCCGGAGACACCTGCGCCCGGCCCCGACGACGTCCGCGTGTGATCGCCACACGACGGCTGCTCGGCCTTGCCGACCGTCACGCGCAACGTTCGTGCAACGTCACGGTGCCTAGCGTCGTGGCGAGATGCGGACGGCTGAGCTGACGACGCCGCCCCGTGACGGCGCGGCTGCGAGGATCGCGCGCATGGTGATGGTCGGTGTGATCGGGAATCCCGCGTCCGGCCGGGACATCTGGCGCCTGGTCACTGGCGCGTCGGTGTTCGACAACGCCGAGAAGGTTCCATGGTCTTCCGCCTCCTGGCCGGCCTGGGCGCGACGGGCGTCGAGAAGGTGTGGGTGATGGTGGCCGGTGAGGGCCTGGCGGGAAGCCTCGCACGGCGGCTGGCGCAGCCACACCGGACGGCATGGCGTCGGCGACGCGACCATGCCGGCGCTCGGGCAGATCGACATCACGGGGGGACCCGGCATGCCGGTGCTGGTGATCTGGGGAGCGCAGGACCAGATCATCCCAGCCGGCCATGCCGAGGACCCCCGGCCGGTGTCGAGGTGCACGTGCTCGACGGGCAGGGTCACTCACCACACATGGAGGCGGCCGGAGAGGTCAACCGCCTCATCGGCAGATTCGTCGACGCGGTCGGCTGAACCGGCGTCACGACAGGCGTACCCGACCCACGTCGGCTCAGCCGGCGCCCCGTCCGATGAGGATCCTGGCCAGCAGCAGAACCCCGACCACGGTGATCGCGACGCGGCCGGCCACCGGCCACGTGGCCACCCGATCGACGGTCACCGCCTGCGGAGCCGCGGGCCGTGCCGCAGCGCCGGCCAGGCGTCGGGCACCCCGCGCCGCCCGGCGCCGTACACCACGCGACCACGGGCAGCACGACCAGGTTGAGCAGCAGGTGCGTGACCCCCATCGCGAGCATGAACACCGCGACGCGTTCCGCACTCCTGCACGGCGCGTGCGAGCGGGACCTGTGCGTCGAGCGTCAGGAGCCCGCGACGAGGTGGTGGCTCGTGCGCAGCGCGTCCTGCGCCGCGCGGATCGCGCCGAACGTGTCGCTGAACTGGGCGCGCAGCGGTCGCGGAAGCTCCGCCCATCCCACACGGTCGTCCGCATCGGGTGTGTCGCTGAGCTGTGCGGCCAGACGCGTCCAGGTGAGCAGCCGGTGACCTTCGATCAGCGTCGCAGCCAGACCGGCGCTCAGCACACCGTCGACGGCCGCCGCGGCCAGCCGCTCACCGGTCGGCACCTCGGTCGCCTCGCGCGCCAGCGTGTGCATGCGTGCGATGTCGACGATCGGCTGGACGGCATCACGTTTGAGGTCGATGCGGCGACCGCGCTCGCCGAGCGAAGGTCCCAGCGGGTTGCGCCCGACCCGCCCCCACAGCGCGCTCGGCGGGCGTCTGGCGACCGCGCCACGGGCGAGCCGCGCGGCCGTGAGTGCGTTGCCGGTCGTGTGAATGATCATGCGCGCCAACCGGCGGTCGACGCCGTCGGGATCGAGCGTGCCGGCGCCGGCGACAGCGCGGACGTCGAAGCCGATGTCGGCACCGACCAGGCGGCTGCTGTCCGAGGGATCCGTCCACTGCCGGACCATGTCGGCCCAACCGGCGAGGTCGTGCCGCCAGTCCGGCCGCGACGCCATCACCCCGCCCGGGCAGCGACGGTAGCCGCAGGCCTCCAGGGCGTCGGTCATCCACTCACCCAGGGTGACGAACCAGTCGTGGCCGTCGCGGTCGAGGCCCGCAGCGTAGACGAGCCCGGTGTCCTGGTCGCTGGAGGGCAGTTGCTCGCGACGCGCGTGGCTGCCGAAGACGAGCCACGCGTAGTCGGACGGAGCCGGCCCGAGCTCACGGTGTGCGATGACCAGCAGCACCCGCACGGTCCGGTCACTGACGGCGGTGAGCAGTCGGCTGGCCTCGACGACGTCCGCACCTGCGGCCAGCGCCCCGCGGGCCAGCCGGCGCGCCGCGTTGCGTACGTCGCGGAGCGCCTCCACGGACGATGCGTGGGCCAACGTCTCGAGCAGGGACGCGAGGCCGGCGTCCTCACCGACCGGCAGGTCGGCAGCGTCGATGCTGCCGACCGCCGACCCGTCCTCGTCGATGATCACCGCGTTCGGTGCACCGGCTTCGAGCATGGCGTGCAGCACGTCGAGCAGCGGTGACGTCACCGGCAGGCTCGGACCGCCCCTGTCGGACGCGTCGTGGCCAGCCTGGTCGGCGACCGGTGCGCGCGGCTGCGCGTTCCCAGCGTGTACCAGGTCCGCCGCCACACCGGTGGCCAGTTGTGGCTGCGCGCGACGTCGCTCGTCGGCCCGCGCACCGCCGAACGGGCGTGCCGCGGCGATCCGTGCGCGCGTGAGGGCGACGACGTCGTCGGCTGCGGTGGACGGCAACGCGACCGCCTGCGCGTCGGTGAGCGCGACCAGCCGCCGTCCGGCGCGTGGGGCCCGGAAGACGCCGGCGCCCACGAGGTCCACCGGCCGGTCCCGCGCATCGACGCGCAGCAGGGTGCCGTCGGCGACCATCAGAGGACCCGCGGCCAGGCCGTCGGCGATGGGCGTCCGCCGGCCGAGGATCACGAGTGTCGACCCGTGTGCGAGCTCGTCGCGACGCTCGGCGGTGACGTCGAAGAACACGGGACTGGCGGCGAGCAGATCGCCCACCCTCCGGCCCGCGGTCGACGGCCCGGCGTCGCCGCCCGACACCTGCGCGCTGCCATCGCGGTCCGACGCGGCGAGGGCCGACAGCGCGCCCTGCTCGGCGACGTGGCGGATGCGGTGGACCGCGGCGACGTCGAGCCCGTGCCGCTCGGCCGCCTGCTGCTCGTCGACGCGGCCGCGCACGAGGTCCAGCCACAGCGCATACCGGGCCGAGGCCGACAGCCTGCCGGGCGCGTCGTCGTCGATGTGGTCACGCACGCCGACGGTCCTACCCCGTGATCCCCGGCGCACACAGAAGTGCACGCACCGTCAGGCGCGGCGCAGGTGCCGCCCGCCGGACCCGGTCCAGGAGTCGCGCAGAGAGATGCGCATCCGTTCGGTCGCGCGGTACTGCGCGACGATGCCGGCGACGACGAGCACGATGTACAGCACCGACCACCACCAGTTGTCACCGGCAGCCGAGGTCGTCGACGCCGTCGTGACGTCCTCGAGTGACAGTGCGTTGAACAGCGGCATGACGCCGATCACGATGGCCGTCGCGCCGGCCATGGCGGTGACGACGGAGACCTCGTGGTAGATGTAGGCGAGCGCCCCGAACAGCAGGGCGAGCGCGCTGTCCAGCCGCATCGAAGGCACGCAGGCGTCGCTGTCCGACCTCGTGTTGTTCGAAGCCGAGGCCAACACGGCGAGCGACCGCGGCGACGTCGGCGACGTCTACAACTACGTCCAGGCCGTCGGACACGTGCTCGATCCCGACCGTCGACTGCCACTCAGCGTGTCATTGCCACGTGAGGCACACGCATCCTGCTCACCGGCGTGCGCGGCGGCTACGCGACGCCCTGGAGTTCCGTAGGACCCAGAACTGGATCGGACCACCGGGTTGCACGCTCCGCGACGCGACCTACGTGCCGCCGCCACCGGAACGCCTGTGGGACTGCCTGGACCCCGTTCGAGAAGTACCTGCACGCCGACCAACCGCTGCCGCCGCTGCTCGCGGTCCGTGCTGCACCACCAGTTCGAAGCCATCCACCCGTTCATCGACGGCAACGGCCGCGTTGGCCGACTGCTCGTCGTGCTGCTGCTGTCCGACTGGGGACTGCTGCCCGACCCACTGCTCGACCTGTCCGCCTACCTCGAATCCCGACGCGATGAGTAACTACGCCCGACTGCTCGCCGTCTCGACCGATGGGGACTGGCACGGGTGGCTGTTTCTACCTCACCGCCGTCGAACGCCAAGCCACCGACGCCGTCGCCCGAGCACAACGACTCCAAACACTCCGCGACGGGTACCGCGCGTCCGTCGGCACCGCGCGATCGTCAGCGCTGCTCGGTGTGCTCACCGACACCTTGTTCGAGCGAGCCGCGCTGACGATCCCGCACGCAGCGAATCTACTGGACGTCACACACCGGACCGCGCGGCTCAACATCGGGAAGCTTGTCGATGCCGGCATCCTCGTCGAGGTGGGCGAGCGAGCCCGCAACAAGTTGTTCCTCGCGGCAGGCGTGCTCCGCGCCGTCGAAGGCCAAGATGAGCCAAGCGGTCACCCGCACTCCACGGCGAGATGATCGCGCTGACGATCAAGGAGCTTCGCCGCCGCATCGGTCAGCGGAGCAGCTCCTCGCCAACGGCGACCTCGATCGCGTACAACTCGTCGGTCGGGCTCGCTTCGGACTCCGGCACGAGATGCAGGTAGAACTTGCGTGCCTGCTCCGACTCGCAGTGCACCAGCAGACCTCGACAGCCGACCTCCTCGCTGATCGCCGCCACCCACTCGATCATGTCGCGCAGCAACGCCGCGCCCAGGCCACGGCATTCGTGGTCACGGTGGACACGGAGCCGGGCCAGCAACGCAACCGGTTGCGGATACGGCCGGCGCCCTTGCGCAGCCGAGCCGGTGCGTCGGCCAGATCGATCTGCGCCATCGTCCACGCGTAGCACGCGACACCTACTCGCTGCTCAGTGGGGTCGCCGTACGGCGCCCGAGCCGGCGATGCGGTCCGAATCGCCGGTAGGACCCGATCAGTGACCGTCGAACGTGTCGGGCGCGAAGGGCCACTCCTCGAACCTGGAGACCCGGCCGTCGCCGGCGAAGCGCAGCACCCACAGGTCGCGCCAGGATCGGCCGTGGGCGTAGTCGACAGCGACCCGCACGACGGCGACGTCACCGTCGACCGCGATGACGTCCGACGCCATGGTGAACACCTCGTTGGGTCCGTCCCGCTCCTCGTCCCAGAACCGGGCGATGGCGTCCGCGTCAGCGATCGGCTCGTGCCACGGCGACGGGACGTAGGCCGCGTCGGGCGTGAACAGCTCGGGTAGGCGGTCGGTACCCGCGGTCCGCCACAGGGTCTCGTACGCGGCGATCCACCGCTCGACCGCGTCGCGGTCCGTCCCGGTTGCCTCCGATCGGGCCATGGCTCCACTCCTCCAACCTGCGTCGAACGACCCGCTCGCCGGCACCGAACCGTGAAATGAAGCGTGTGGCACAGGGCCCCGGAGTAGAGCAGAAGTCGTTTGTTCAGACGCTCTGATCACAGCGCGGTGGCGCGCCGAGCGCATTCGACCGATACCTGAGCACGCTGCTCGGGCACGCCGCGGTCGAGCGACTGTTCGCGGACGCCCCGGACGCTACCGCACAGCTCATCGGCATCCGCGAGAACGAGGTGATCAGCTCGCCGCTCGCGGACTGCATCGCCCAGGCCCGGGCGGTCGCCGACCACATCGCAGGCCACGACCACGACACCGCGATGCAGTTGCGGGTGGGAGCTTCCGCGAGTCCTTCGGCATCCTTCGGACCCTGGTTCAGGCGGCCCCACGGACTGCAGATGTCAGTCAACGGCGGCGGATCGCGATCGTGCACGGTGGCGGCGCCGCACCCGGCATGAACACCGCGGTCCGGGTCGCGGTGCGGTTGGGTATGGACCGGGGCCACGCGATGATGGCGGTCCGCAAGGGCTTACGGGGTCTGCGGGACGGCGACGTCCGCGAGATGGACTGGATGAGCGTCAGCGGCTGGGTGTCGTCCGGCGGCGCCGAGCTGGGCACCAACCGCTACGTCCCGGCCGGTGAGGCCGTCGGGCAGATCGCCGAGCAGATCGCG
>DASUUK010000079.1 GCA_036374135.1 Euzebyales bacterium | reverse complement strand
GGGTCGACTATGCCGGTGCCACGGCCGACGCCGACGCGGGGCCGACGCCGACACCAGATGCGGACCGGGACCAGGAGCTGGGCCCGGAGCCGAAACCGGACCCGGAGCCCGAACCGAGCGGACAACCGGTCGTGCGGAAGGATAAGGGCGGAACGACCGGCGGTGGCCAGGAGTAGTCGTGTGGCACGCTAGGTCGCGGACGCGCTGGTCAGGCTCGAGAAAGTAGGGACTCGGCGCGACATCGCACAAACGACGTTCGCGTGCTCGAGAGCCGGCCGGCGACCTCGGCGCCCGCGCCGGAGCGCCCCCGGTGGGCGCCCGTCGGGGCGCGACGCCTCCCGCGACCGTGCACGCACCCGTGGTGCCCGGCGTCGCCCGGTCGAGGCCGGCTCATGGCTGGACGCCAGAGTGGTGGCAGACGTAGAGACCGTCGGCGAACTCCCACCACGTGCCGTCATCGGAGCCGCTGTCGTGCGGGCACGGCCGGCCATCGGTCTTGGCGTCGAAGCTCGCGGATTCCTGCGGCCCCCGCGGGTCGGGGCTGAACACCTTGATGTTGAGCGTGGTGCCGCTGGAGTTGGCGTTGAGGCAGTGGTTGTCGACCAGGCCCTCGTCGGCGCCGCAGATCCAGCCGTCCTTGGCGTCGAACGTCTCGAACGACGGGTCGGCCAGTGCCGCCGGAGCCGTCAGCAGCACCGCGGTCAGCGCCAGCGTCATGATGATCGTTGTACGTCTCATCGGGTTCCCCTCATCAGTTGCGGTCATCGACCTTCGGTGACCGGGATCACCTGATCCGCGACCAGGCCGTGTGCCTCCCGGTGGACGGCGGTCGCGGCGTCCGCGTCGGGAGCGGCGACGAGGCAGAACACCATGCCGGAGTCCTCGTCGAACCAGTACCGCCGGTACTCGACGCCGTGTGCCTGCTGCACCTCGAGGTCCCGGCCGTGCGCCTCGGCGACGGCCTCGGCCGTCAGACCGTCGACCTTCGTGTGGACGTCCATGAACAACTGCATGACGTGGTCCTTCCTCCGGCGTGGACGTTCATCGGCAGGTGCTGCTGCCGCGGTGCGCCGACGCGTGTTGCCGCCCGCTGGCCACTGTGCGGTCCTGTGACGGGCCGGCCCATCGTCGGTGCCTGCGGCGAACGTACGAAGCCGCCGAGCGCCCGTCATGACCGGATCGGACCCAGCTGTTCCGACGTCGATGGTCAGATCTGATCATCGACCCTGCGCCAGCGGGACCGTACCTTCAGGGCGTGGCGCCCTGGAACCCGCCTTCCCTCCCACCGCAGCTGGCGACGTCGAGCCAGATGCCCCTCGTCGGCCGACGGCTTGAGCTGGAGACGTTGGCAATGGTCTGGGCGTCGGTCGAGCAGGGCCACCGACACCTCGTGTTCGTCGGCGGTGAGCCCGGCGCCGGCAAGACGCGACTCGTGGCCGAGGTCGCACGGGCGCTGGCCGACCATGACGTCGCCGTGCTCGTCGGCCGGTCCAGCCGGGACGCGGGCGTCCCGTACCAGCCCTTCGCCGAGATGCTGGATCGACTGTTCGCGGAGACGGCCGAGGGTTCGCTGAACCATCTGCTCGACGACAAAGCCGGTGAGCTCGCACGGCTGTCGACCCACGTGGCACGCCATCGCCGCGACGCCCGGACGGCCGGTGAACGGACCGGAGAGGTGCGCCGGGAACTGTTCGATGCGGTGTCCGACCTGGTCCGCGGCATGGCGGCGGACCGGCCGCTCACGCTGATCCTCGACGACCTGCACTGGGCGCAGTCTCCGACCGTGGCGCTGCTGGAACACGTCGTCAGGGTCTGCTCCGACGTCCGGATGCTCGTGCTCGCGACGTTCCGCACGACTGCGCCGGATCGTTCCGACGACCTGCTGTCCCGGGTCGCCGAGTTGCATCGTCTCGAGGGTGTCCGTCGGCTCGATCTCAGCGGCCTCGACACTGACGCGATCGCCGAGTTCCTCAACCTGCGCGACGGCATGCCGTTGACCGCCGCGCAGGTGCCCGCAGCCATGCTCCGCGACAGGACGGGCGGCAACCCGTTCTTCCTGCGGGAGCTGTGGGGTGATCTCGAGCGTCGGGGCGGAGTGGCCGCCCTGCGATCGGCCCACAAGGTGCCGGCCTCGATCGGCGACACCCTCCGCCGCCGCCTGGCAGGTCTGAGCGAGCAGTTCCGGGCCGTCGTGGAGACCGCGGCCATCCTCGGCGACACCTTCGACCTCCCGACGCTCACCGCTGCCGGCGCTGTCGAAGGCAGCGCCGCCCTCGCCGCGATCGATGCGGCGACGGCACTGGGCCTGATCGAGGCGGTCGACGGACTCGATGGCGTCTACGCGTTCGTCCACTCGCTGACCCGTGAGGCGGTCATCGACGGGATGACCTCCTCGCGACGCATCCTGTTGCACGCCAGAGCTGCGGAGGCATTGGAGCCGCACCGCGCCGACGCGACAGTGGTGCCACGGATCGCCGCCCACTACCTCGCGGCGCACGTGCTCGGGTTCCACGACCAGGCGCTCGAGGCGGCGGGAGCGGCCGGCCGTCTGGCCGAGCGCAGCCTGGCCTACGAGGAAGCGGCCATGTGGTTCGAGCGCGCGGCCCGCCTGCCCGAGTCCGACGCCCGGACGCGCGCGGCGATGTTGTTCGACGCGGCCGCGAACCACGTGCGCGCCGGCGACTTCGCGCGCGCCCGCGACATCTACGAGCGCCTGTCGGGCATGTCGGACCCCCTCGTTCGTCTCGAGGCCGCGATCGGCTACGAGGACGCCAGCTGGCGGCCGGGCCTGGCCAGCTCGCGCGCCGCCGACCTGCTCACGGCGGCGATCTCGGAGTGCGGCCTGCAGGACGACGATCCGCGGTACGTGTCGGCGCTCAGCAGCCTGGGGCGGGCGCTGGTCTTCGCGGGCGACACCCCGCGGGCTCGCGAGGTCGGCGGCCGGGCCATCGCCGCCGCCCGTCGGCTCGGCGATGACGACGCGGTGATGGTCGCGTTGGAGGCGAGCCTGTGGCACGGCATCACCCCGGACATGGCCGAGGTCCAGGTCGAGCGCGCCGCGCAGGTGTGCGGCATGGCGCGGCGGCGCGGTGACCACGAGAAGCGCGGGTCCGCCGCGTACTTCCGGGCGATGGCCGGCTATGTGCTGGGCAGGCCCGATGTGGTCGACGAGGCGACGACCGACGCGCAGCGCGCTGAAGCGTCCAGCAGGACGCCGCTGTTCAGCTACGTCGCGGGATGCCTGGTGCAGGGGCGGGCGTTCCTGCACGGTGACTTCGAGAGCGCGGAACGCCGTGCCGAACGACTGCTCGCACTCGGTGACTCGTTCGGGATCGACGCGACGGAAGGTCCCTACGGCGTCCAGATGTTCATGATCCGGCGTGAGACCGGCGGCCTGGACGCGTTCCGCCCGCACCTCACCGGTCACGAGTCGTTCGACGGACGGTGGGTCCCGGGGCTGCTCGCGCTCTACACGGAGCTCGGTGTGGAGCACGGCAGACAACGCGCGTTGCGGCACCTGCTCAATCGGGATCTCGACGCGCAGGTGTTCGGCGCGCAGTGGCCGATGGAGCTGGTGTTCATGGCCGAAGCGGGTCTGGCGGGCGCAGACCTCGACATCGCGCGCACGCTGCGGCCCCTCGTCGCGAACTACGCCGGGATGAACATGGTCGCCGGCGAGTTCCTCGCCCTGTTCGGTAGTGCCGACCGCTACCTGGGCCGCATCGCAGCGCTGGGTGGCGACGACGCCACGGCCGAGCGCCACTTCGTCACGGCGACGCAGATGGATGAGCGCATGGGGTCGACCGTGCACCTGTCGGAGACCCTGGCGCGCCATGCACAGTTCCTCGCGGGGACGGGTGATGCGCGCCGCGCGACCGTGCTCGCGGCCCGCGCGCGCGAGGTCGCCGCTCCGCTCGGCCAGCAGCGGGTGCTGCGACTGCTCGACGCGGTGGAGGCGTCACCGCACCCCGACGAGCTCAGCGACCGCGAGGTGGCGGTGCTCCGCCTGCTCGCCGAGGGGCTGAGCAACCGGGAGATCGGCAACCGCCTCTACATCAGTGGCAACACCGCCGCCAACCACGTGCGCAGCATCCTGCTCAAGACGGGGGCGGCCAACCGCACGCAGGCGGCCATGTACGCGGTCGAGCACGGCCTTGCGTGAGACCGGTCGCGTCAGATCTCCGCCATCCTGCCGTCGGGCATGAGGCGGTCGGTCACCTCGATGATCGCGTCCGCCGGCAGCCCCGCCCGCTCTGCAGCGCGCCGGATCGCCTCCGGTGACGGCGCGTCGTACAGGCAGTAGGTCCGGCGCTTGTCGGCGGAGAGGAACGAGTACAACCAGCGCACGCCCTCGGCGTCGTTGACCCTGTTGATGTCGTCCAGCACGTCAGCGCTGGCTTCCAGCTCCGCCGCGTAGCGCCGCTCGATCATGAAGATCGGCATGACACGATCCTTTCCGTCCCGCGGGCGACGCTAGCGCACGATCTGCGGGCGCACCAGCCGCGCGGTGGGTGTGGTGGCGGTCGGCCGCAGGGCTCCCGCCGCCGCGACGACGTGGCGCGGCGGCGCGTTACGTCATCGCGGACACCGTGGAAGTGTCAGCTGGACGACAGACCGGTGCGTGATCGTCGGGCATCATGCGTCGCAGTCAGTCCCGGAGCGTGCTGGAGCACGCGAGATGCACCGGCTGCGACGGTGACCGACTGCGGTGGCGGGACGCGCGCCGGCCGCTCGGCCTTCGGGCCGCGCAGGGGTCGGCGCGCGACACCGTAGCTGCGGGCAGTGGGCTGACCGTGGGCAGCGTGCCGGGGTGCGCCGCCCGGGCGACGAACATCTGTCCGGCGAAGCCGGTCCGTCGCGTGTTCGTGGAACCAGGCTCCCGAAGGTTCCGTTGCGCCGTTCAGGCGTTGTGTCGTCCACGCGACAGACCGGCCGGGTCGGCTGGTCCATGCTGTGCTCATCTCGGCGTGCCGCGCCGAGCTGAAGGCGGGACGGGACTGGAGACCTGAGCGTGCGTGGGCCATGCGCGTGCTGATCTGCGGGGTACGCGGGTCTACGCCTGCTCCCGGCTTCGCGTTCGCGCGCTACGGCGGACACACGTCGTGCGTCGCGATCGCCTGCGACGACGGCCCACCGCGGCTTGTGCTCGACGCGGGCACCGGCATCCGTCGCCTCACCGGGCTGCTCGACGGATCCCCGTTCGAGGGCACGATCTTGCTGACGCACATGCACTGGGACCATCTGCAGGGCCTGCCGTTCTTCGCCGCGGCCGATCGGCCCGGCGCGCGGGTGACCGTCACCGTTCCGGCGCAGTCGTCCGCGGTGTGGGGAGACGGCGCGGAACTCACCGTTGCGAAGATGATGTCGCCGCCGCACTTTCCCATCGACCCGGCCGGTCTGAACG
Source organism: Euzebyales bacterium (assembly GCA_036374135.1). Lineage (NCBI taxonomy): Bacteria > Bacillati > Actinomycetota > Nitriliruptoria > Euzebyales > Euzebyales bacterium. The sequence continues at coordinate 31,755 of DASUUK010000079.1, read as the reverse complement.
GGGACTGGTGCTTCGTCGATCTGGACGAAGGCGCGCACGGCATCGCAGACCTGTCGGTGCTGGCCCTGGAGATCCCCCACAAGGGCGGCCGGACCTTCGGCTATCGGATCAGCGACGGCGTGTCGACGATCGCATACGTGCCCGACCACTCACCGATCGCGTTCGGCGACGGCCCTGACGGGCTCGGCACCGTCCATCCCGCGATCCGGGCGCTCGTCGAAGATGTCGACCTGCTGTTCCACGACGCGCATCACCTGCGCGACGAGTTCGCGGTCTGGCGCGGCTTCGGGCACGCGACGGTCGAGTACGCCGTCGGCCTGGCGCGGACGTGTGACGTGCGGCGGCTGCTGCTGTTCCACCACAGTCCGGCGCGAACCGACCGCGAACTCGACGCGATCGCCCGCGCCAACCGCACAGCCGGACGCGTGCGGGTCGACGCGGCGATCGAGACGCGGACGATCCGGCTCGGCCGTTGACATCGCAACGGCGCGACAGTGCCCTGCCAGCGGGCGAGCGACGTGATGGCCGAGGCCGCAACAACTCGCTGGCAAGCGCGTGCCGTACGTAGTTGCCGTGCGCGCAATCGCCTTCCCGCAGGCTCGTCATACCCTCGTGGAGAGTGCTCAGAGACTTTGCACCGAACAGACGTCGGGAGTGCGATCAGGCATTGTTCGTACGATGTAGACGATCTGTTACTCGTTCGATCGGAGGTCCGCGAACAGGCCCGTCGGGCGGCACGGCAATGCTGAGAGAGATGTGCGCAACTCGATGTATCAATGCCCTGGTGGACCGCTCACTCCATGTAGCATCCTGCAAGGAGTTCGTGATGTCCACTGACTTCACAACAGATCACAGCTCGAGCAATGGCTCGCACAACGTGCGAAATGGGCAGCGCCTCGAACCTTCGCCGCTACCGGTGTGGTCGAGCATCTCGCCGCCCGAAATCGTCAATCTTCGCGCTGGTCCGGTTGACGTCATCATGGATGACGGACAGACAATCCATCTCGCCCCACTTGAACGTCGGCCGCTCGCACACGGTGACACGAGCCGGATGGACATGAAGAAGGTGCGCAACTCTCGGTTCATCCGGCTGGAGCGGCTTCGTAAGGGTCCATCGAGGCTGACCGGAATCCTGGCCGCGCTGGGCACCGTTGTGATCGTCGCCGTCTTGTTGACCGCGCTGCTGCCGTTCGTCTCTGTCCCGTGGTTCAGCGTCACCTGGATCGCCGTCGCAAGCATCGGCATCGCGCTATGGCTCGCGCACGCGGTCTGGCGGAGGGGTTGGCAGGGTGCCCGCCGTTGGCTGGTGCAGCTCGGGAGCCTGACGATCGTCCTCGTGGTGACGATCCTCCTCCCAGGTGCCGTTGCCTGGCACGTCGGTCGTCTCAGCGGAACCGTGAACAGCGTGTCCGACCTGTTCATGTTCCTGGCGGAGGTGGAGAACGCTTCGCTGGCCGCAGCATGGATGTTGCAGTGGCTCCTGATCGCGCTGGCCTCGCTGCTTCCTGCGCTGTTGTATTTCCTGTTCGACCGCACCCAGCTCGGTACGCTCAAGCACGAGTTCATCCACGACGCGTTGAGACTAGACCCGACGATGCAGACGCTGAGCGACCTTGATGCCAAGTATGGGAGACAGATCGAGGAGACGTACGGCACGGTCTCCAAGGGTGACGCCGAACTGGCCGCCGGTCGCCGTTCGCCTGTGGTGGTCGCCACGCTGCTGATCAGCATCGGCTGGACCGCGCTGATGATCCACTCAGGCAACGGATTGCCGGTCGATGTGGCGCCACCGCAGTTCAGAATGACCGACTTCTGGCGACCTCCGCCGTCGCCCGTCGCCTTCGCTTTTCTCGGCGCGTATGTCTTCGGGCTCAGGACTGCGCTGCAGGGACATGTGCGCGGCGATCTGCAGGCGAAGTCCTACAGCGGTATGAGCGTCAGGTTGATGATCGCCGTGATAACGGCGTGGCTGCTCGAGGTGGTCATCGGTGGACCGGCGAGGCCGCTCCAAGGGGCTGCCTTCTTCGCGGGCTTCATGCCGGACGAATGGTTGCGTTATCTGAATGAGCGTGTGAAGAGTTTCTTTGGCCGCAAGTCCGACGAAGGCGACGAGAAGTCTCTCCCACGTGACGACCTGAGTGGACTGATCGGGCTCGACATCTACGACCGCACACGACTGGCGGATGAAGGGGTCGACCACTTCCAGGCGCTCGCCAAACCGGATCTGGTCGCGTTGCTCATGCGGACGCGGATTCCTGCATCCCGGTTGTTGGACTGGGTCGACCAGGCGGTGCTGCAACTCCACACGTCACGGTCCACGGACAGTGGCAGGCTTGAGAGGAACCGCATATTCGATGAGTTGCAGCGGGCGGGGATCCGCACAGCAACTCAGGTCCTCTTCTGGAAGGATGCACGACCTGCGATTGTCGGCCGGACGCGGGAGGAGCAATCCCAGTGGGAGACGCTTGTGCGCACGCTCAAACGGGATCCGACGGCGAAGTCGCTGCTCAATTGGCGAAAGACCAACCTTGGCGCGCGTCGCGTCGAGACGATCGACGTGAAGCAAGACCTGCCCGTGGGCTCGGCGGGCTCGTCGATGACGCTGTCCGAATCGGTCGCCAGGTGACGTTCTGCTCGACGGCGCGTCCATGATGTTCGGTCAATGCCGTCGGTCACGCCCGGCCACACGCGCCCGTCGGGGAATGACCCGCGGTAGTCGTCGGGGAACGACCTGAACGCCGGGAAGCGGGCGGGCGCGTCGGCGGGCTGGCGGCCCGTCGAGGCCGCGACCGGTCCGTAGATCCCAGCGCGTCCCGGAGACGGAGTCGTGGAGCTGCGCGCTGTGGAGTGCCAGCTCGACGTCACCTTCGCTGACGCGGCGCGAGTAGATGCGCCACGCTGCGGATCGGTGGGGCATGACCGCCGCGACCATCCTCGGGTGCGCGTCGACCCACGACGCCCAGGTGGTCAGCGGCGAGGCAGCGTCATGTCCGTGTCGGCCCGGGGTCCGAGGATCGGTGCGCCGAGCGGTTGGCTCCACACCGAGCCCGTGTCATGGACCCACCAGGTCACGGCGACGCCGAGCACCAGCCAGTCATGCGGCCAGTCCGCAGATTCAGCGAGTGGGCAACCTCTGCGGCCCATGGCGGTCGCATGCCGGCCTTCGCCCGGCGCCGGCGGGGCATCGCCCGCCCCGACACGGGCTTCGTCAGCGCTCGTGGACGGCGCCGAGCACCGGTTTGATGTCGATGACCGGCGTGCCGTCGATCGCCTCGAGCCCGTCGACCGTGATGCCCTCCCCATCGACGTCGGAGATCGTGACGGTGTGCAGGCCGACGGGGTTCGGACGATCCGGCGACCGCGTGGAGAACACACCCTGACGTGGCCGATCGGGGTCGCTGCGTGGATGCACGGACAGCACGTCACGGCTGCCCGCGTGCAGCCACGTCAGCACGATGATGCGGTCCCCGGTGTGGAGGTCGGCGGTGGCCTCGGAGAGTCCGGGCTGGAACACGATCCGCGCGGACGGTGCGCCCTCATCGCCCTGCCGCGGTGCGTCGGCGCGGTCGGTCAACGATGATTCGACCCACCCGATGGGGATCACCTCGTACGTGACGCCCTCGGGACCGGCGGGGCCATCCGCCCCGGAGTGGCGGGGTGTCATGCGTCCCGCGTCCCGACGATGTCGGACAGCACGGCACGCAGTTGTGCACGATGCCGTCCGGTGCTGAAGTCGTGGAGCGGATCGGACTCGAATAGGTGCTCGACGACCGCGCCGCCGCGGCGGACGTACAGCGCGGGATGGATGTCGCCGTCCGCATCGGTCTCGACGGTGATCGCGGTGGCATCGGGGCCGTCGGCGTCGACGAAGTGCGCCAGCGGGACCGCACCCTGGTCCAGCACGCGACCGTCCTCGGCGAACTGCAGCACCCGCGCGAGGTAGGACTGCTGGTTCCACAGGTCAGGTGCGTGCGTCGCCAGGGTCAGCAGGTGATCGACCACGGCATCCGGTGCCACGGTCGGCACGGGCAGTCGGATGCCGAAGTGCCTGTCCGCCACGTGCCGGGCCAGCACGCGCGCGTTGTAGCGGAACCCGTGCACGGCGGCGGAGTTGCTCGGGATCCCGTACTTCTTCAGGCCCACCGCGCCCTGTGTGATCGTGCCGGCGAAGTAGATGCCCGGAACCGTTGCGCTCTCCCAGAACGGCGTCAGCGCCGGCAGGCGGTCCTGGAAGAACGTCGCGACGCCGAGGTCGCGGAGATCGCCCAGCGGCACCGTGAACCCGGTCGCGGCGAGGACATCGTCGACGTCCAACACGAGATCGCGGGTAGTCGTCGTCCCCCGCGTGTGGACCCGGTACCCCCCAGTTGTCCGTTCGATGCGCTTGACCGACGCGTCCAGCACCACGTTGCCGCCGCCGAGCACGTGGTCCTCGTAGGGCTGCAGGTACCGCGCACGCGCGGCTGCGGTCGAGTGCGTGCGCACCGAGATCCGTGCAGGTCGCGGAGATACGAGGATGATCTGACGTGCGTGGGTCAGCAGCCCGTCGGCCAGTTCGAAGCCGGAGTTGCGCTTGCCGATCATGAGCACGCGCCGCCCCGCGTAGGACTCGGGCTGCTTGACGTCGACGTAGTGGGGGACGGCGTCCATCCCCTCGATCGGCGGCTTCCACGGGCGCGCCATGCCGACCGCGAAGATCGCGATGGTGCACCGGTACTCGCCGTCCGAGGTCGTGAGCACGAACCCGTCGTCGGTCCGGCGGGTGGCGCGCCACTGGGTGGCGTAGCGGACCGCGATGCCGGTGCGTTCGGCGAACGCAGCGATCCCGCGCTCCATCTCGGCCCGGGTGGGGAAGTACGACTCGGTGCCCATCAGGTCGCGCACGAGGAACCGGTGCTCGGCGTCCTCGGCCAGCAGGCTGTTCCAGTCGAACCGCTCGTACCACTCGGAGTCGCGGGCGGCCGGGGCGTGCGGCTTGGTCCACGTGACCAGTCGCTGGAAGACCGGATACCGCTGGAACATGCCGCCCGGCGTGCGGTCGGCGGAGATCACGGCGTGCCGCACGCCGAGCCTGCTGAGCTGGTAGCTGATCTGCAGGCCACCCGGCCCGCTGCCGACGACCACGACGGGATAGGTGCTCGGGGGGAACGGTTGCTCGCTCAACTGCGTGCGCTGCTCGTCGTCCGCAGGCGCCGGGCCTCGGCCTGCAGCATGCGGAACGCCACGGTCGGCCGCTCCTGCAGCCAGTCGTGCAGGTCGGCGCGCGGCAGCACCAGGCAGTGCAGCGCCCGCAAAGCGACGACGTCTCCCGTGGGCGGTTCGTCCAGCAGGATCGAGATCTCGCCGAAGAAGTCGCCGCGCGACAGTCGGGCGCGGTCCCGGCCGTCGATCCTGACGGTCGCCTCACCGTCGAGGATCACGTAGAACCCCGTGCCGGTGAAGCCCTGGCGCAGGATGCGCTGGCCCTCGCTGAACCACTGCTCGTCCATGCTGTGGATCACGGCGTCGAGTTGCGGGCGCGACAGGTCGGAGAACAGCGCGAACGAGGCGAGGGTGTCGGTGATGTCAGCGCTGGTTGCCATGCCTGCAGTGTCGCACGGGTGGCCGATCGTCGCGCGCCGCGGCCGGCCCACGGGCGCCGCGCGGCAACCCGGCCACCGCGACGGTCAGCCGACGCCTAGGACCGACGTGCCTCGACCGCCCAGAGCACCACGTTCGGGACCACGCCGGCGACGAGGACCGTGAACCACCCGGCCGCCGTCAGCGCGGTGACGTCGAACAGCGCCCGCGTGGCTGGCAGCAGCACGAGCAGCACCTGCAGCGCGATCCCCCCGGCGGTGGCGATCAGCAGCCACGGGTTGCCGCCCGGCCCGCCACTGCCACGCCGGACGACGTACGCGTAGCCGAGGTGGGCGAACACGAGCGCGCCGAACATGACGGTCCGTGCCTGGTCCCATGACAGATCCAGCGCCAGGCGCGCGACCGCAAGTGCGGCCAGCACGCTCGCCGCGATGACCAGAGCGCGCAACGCGAGCCGACGCACGCGTGCCCACGACAGCAGACGCGTGCCCGGGGCGCGCGGAGGGCGCTGCATGACCGTCCGGTCGGCGGCGTCGACGCCGAGCGCCACCGCCGGCAGGCCATCGGTCACGAGGTTGATCCACAGCAGCTGCAGGGGCAGCAGCGGCAGGCCCAGCGCCGGCACGAACAACAGGCCACCCATGACCACGAAGATCTCTCCGAGGTTGCCCGCCACGAGGTAGTCGACGACCTTGCGCAGGTTGTCGTAGATGCGACGGCCCTCGGCCACGGCGGCGACGATCGTCGCGAGATCATCGTCGGTGATCACCATGTCAGCGGCCTCGCGGGCGACGTCGCTGCCGCGCCGGCCCAGAGCGATCCCGATGTCGGCACGCCGCAGCGCCGGCGCGTCGTTCACGCCGTCACCGGTCATGCCGACCACCTCGCCGCGTCGCTGCAGCTGTTCGACCAGGGCGAGCTTCTGGTCCGGATCCACCCGCGCGTACACGTCCGACGACGCGGGGTCGTCCGCGATGCCGTCGACGCGCAGCCGGTGGCCGGTGATCACCCGTGCGTTCCGGGCGTCCGCCATGCCCACGGCGGCGGCCACGGCGCGGGCCGTGCCTGGATGGTCACCGGTCGCCATCAGCAGCGTGATGCCCGCCCGCCTGGCGGTCGCGACCGATGCCGCCGCCGCCTCACGCACGGGGTCGTGGAGCCCGACGAGCCCGACCAGCTCCAGGTCCTCGAGGGCTCCGTCGAGATCGTCAGGCACGGTGACGAGCGGCCGTCGTGCCAGCGCGAGCAGGCGCACGCCTGTGTCGGCCAGGTCGTGCACGCGCGCGTCGAGCACCGCGCGCCGTGCGTTGTCGAGGGGGCTGCCATCGGCATCGCGCGCGCAGTGCGGCAGCACGGACTCGGGTGCGCCCTTGACGAGGAGCTCGGGCGGGGACGACCCGTCCTCGGGCACGTGGACGGTGGCCATCCACCGACGGTCCGCATCGAACGGACTGGTGGCGACCCGGGTCCACCGGGCGCGCAGGTCGCGCAGCTCGTCGTCGCCGACCGCGTCGAGCAGGGCGACCTCCATCGGATCGCCGACCGGTGGGTCGAGCGTCGCATCGTTGCACAGCGCCATCACGCGGACCGCCCCGCGTGCAGCCTGTCGCGCGGTCGCACTGCCGCCCGCGGTGTCGTACACGCCCGCGACGCCCATCTGGTTCTGCGTGAGCGTGCCGGTCTTGTCGAGCAGCAGCACGGTGACCGATCCCAGGGTCTCGACCGCGGCGAGGCGGCGGACGACCGTGCCCCGCTCCGCCATGCGGCGCACGCCCAGCGCCAGTCCGACGGCGGTGACCGTGGCGAGCCCCTCGGGGACGGCCGCCACGGCCAGCGCCACCGCGGCGAGGAACCCCTCCTGCAGCGTGTCCTCTCCGACACCGGACCGCGCCAGGAACAGCAGCAGCACCCCGCCGGCGACCGCGATCGACACCGTCGCCAGTTGCCGTGTCACGTGCACCAGATCGGTCTGCAGCGGCGTCAGGCGCCGCGTCGCGGTCGCCTCGCGGGCGATCGCGGCCAACGTCGTCGACGCGCCCGTGGCGACGGCGATCCCGGTCGCGGTGCCCCGTTCCACGAACGTGCCGGTGAAGGCGGCCCCGGGTCGGTCGGCGAGCCCCGCGTCATCCGCCGACACGGCGGACGCGTCCTTGCGCACCGCCTGAGATTCGCCCGTGAGCACCGATTCGTCGATCTCCACCCCCGCCGTTGCGACCAGGCGCAGATCCGCGGGCACACGGTCGCCGGGCTCGAGCAGCACGACGTCACCGGGTACGAGCTCCGGAGCGGGGATGCGCAGCACCGCACCATCGCGGCGGACCCGCGTCTCGGGAACGGTGAGCGCACGCAACGCGGTCAACGCGGCGTCAGCCCGTCGCTCCTCGACCACGGCGATCGCCGCGTTGACCACGACGATGACGGCGATCGCCACGCCGTCGACGACCTCGCCGAGCACGACGCCCGACACCGCGGCCGCCACGAGCAGCAGCACCGCCATGGGCTCGCGCAGTTGGGTGAGGACCTGCTCGCCGAGGCCCGCACGCCTCGGCTCGGGCAGGGCGTTCGGACCGGCCAGCTCGGCGCGTGCGCGTGCCTCGCCCGGTGTCAGGCCGCGGGCCGGGTCGACGCCGGCCGCCTCCAGCACGTCCTCGACGGTGTGCCGGTCGGCGCGGGGGATGACCTGTCCGGACCCCGCGCTGCTGCGTCCGGCGCCGCGGTCGGGCGCGCGCGGGCGCACGGTCGGCCGGCCGCCGATCAGACGCTCCGCGGGACGTTGCCGGTCATGGTGCACACCCACCGCATGACCTTGTGTCCGGTGTCGGCTGTCGGACCGAACATGAGCGGACAGCCGCCCTCGATCACCGAGATGCCCTGCGATCGCCCGTGCTCGGCCGCCTCCGGCGAGACGCTGCCCGCACCGAACGCCCGGTGCATCCACACCTGGCCGATGCCCAGCTCGACGCACTCGTCGATCGTGGCGCGGGCGCGCTCCGGGCGCGTTCCGATGACCACGGCGTCCACGCCGTCCGGGATCGACGCGAGGTCGGGGAAGGCCTGGTCGCCCTCCACCGTCTCGGCGTTCGGGTTCACGGCGAAGACGTCGTATCCGCGTTCGCGCAGTCGACGGTACACGACGTTGCTGCCATGATCCCCGGGGCTACGGGAGACGCCGGTCACCGCGACGCGTTTGTTGGCCAGGAAGGCGGCGGCTGCCTCGGTGATCGCAGGCACGGTGGACCTCCTCGGTGCGTCCGTTGTGTGGCTCCATCGGCCGGAGCGTCCATGGTCGCCGGGACCGGGAACGCCGCGGTCACCGTCGAGACTGAATCGAGTGTCGGTCTGTGGCACCGCCGGTCGGCCCGCCGCGTCCGGGCCCACCGGCCCAGCGTCTTGTCGCCCGCGGCCGCGTCACTCGAGGCGGCGACCCGACACGTGCTCGGCGTCGAGTCGCAGCAGGTACAGCCGTTCGCCCGGTGCCCAGGTGCGCAGTCGCAGCTCGCGGCGTCGTGCGAGCTCATCGGGATCATCGACCTCGTGCAGGCGGCCCTGGATCAGCACGCTCCACCCCCGCTCCCAGTCGGGGTCGACGTCATCGACCTCGAAGGCCACGGTCTGCGTCCCGACGGCGCCGGTCAGGCCACTGTCGGGATCGGTGCGCAGATAGACGGTCCGCTCCGTGACCGCGTAGTTCATCGGGTGGATGACGGGCCGTCCGCCGTCGTTGTCGAACGCGATCCGACCCAGCGTCGGACGGTGCGCCGCCAGCAGACCCCAGCACTCGTCGACGGACAGCTCCGTGAGCGTGGGCGGTGTCTGGCTCATCGATCCTCCAGCTCGTCGTGGGGTCAGCATGCCACGTCACGCCACGGACGACCCGCCATCGCGCCGCCCCGTCCCGCCCGGGACGCTCGCGCCCCGCCCCGCGTCATCCCCGGATGATCGCACCGAAGAACCGGGCGACCTCGACGACGATGGCGATGGCCACGCCCACCAGCGCGAGGATCAACACAACCCGGGCGATGGTCGCCCAGGCCACGCCGTCCGTCGGGAAGTCGAAGGGGAACACCTCGAGCATCCGGACGGTGACCAGCAGACTGATGCCGAGCACGCCGATCTGGGTCAGTGATGTGAACCACCGGGCGTCGTAGACCAGGTAGGCCGCGTTCGCGACGATCGACGCCATCAGCGACAGCTCGATGAGTGGCAGCACGCGGTCGATGTCGTCCGTCACGAACCTCAGCCACCGCCACACGGCGTCGCTGTTGACGAGCAGCAGCATGATGATGTTGACCACGATGGCGGCCACGTAGCCGCTCGTCGTCCCGGCGCGGCGTCTCGTCGACGCAGAGGCTGGCTCGCTGACGGTCATGGCGCACCTCCTCGGACACCGTGGTGGCGCATGGACGTCTCGCCCGGGGCGACCGACGAGCCTCCAGGCTCCGGCGGCGTCCAACGACGAACATGCCGCCCGCTGGCCACGACGGTGAGGGCGATCGGCACGTTCGTCGGTCGCCGATGGTCCCCCGACGCCACGATGGCGACGAGGGACCGCGGAGGCGTCAGGCGGTCGCGGCGGACCCCGCGGCGACGGGACGCAGCCGTCCCGCCACGATCAGCGTCGTGCCCTCGAGCAGCGTCTGCACGCCCAGCAGAACCCCGAGCAGGGTCAGCGTCGCGGTCATCAGGTTGAACAGGACCAGCAGGCCCAGAACCACCGAGACGACGCCACTGAAGACCAGCAGCCACCGCGCCTCGGACACCTGGAAGGCCAGGAAGATGCGGACCAGGCCGGTCGCGAGGAACAACGCCCCGGCGACCAGGGTGAGGCTCAGGGCGCCGGCACCGGGATTGCGGACCAGGAACAGGCCCAGCACGGTCAGCACCCCGCCGCCGAGTGCTGCCGACCAGAACCCTCCGGATCCGATCCTGAACAACGCGCTCACGAGCAGCACGACACCGGAGATGAAGGCAATCCACCCCAGCAGCAGGACCGAGATCGCGGTGGCGACCACAGCGTTGCCGAAGATGATGAAGCTGCCGATCAGCAGGATCACACCGAGGACGATGTCCCAACCCGTGCGCTGGCGCTCAAAAATAGACGAAGACATACCATTCTCCTACATCTGACCCACAAGGATGGACCCAACGGGATCAACCATCATCCTCATGTTCTTCCACCAGCATACCTTGATGGAGTGTGGGGTGGGCCCGGCCGGCAACCCGATCGAGCTGTTCCAGCCCGCGGGGCGTGGTCCGCGGCGCCCCGGAACGCCGTGCGCGGTGGATCTGGGGAGACGATGGCACGTATGCGGTGAGATGTCTCCCCGGAACGCCGTGCGCGTCGTTCCGGGCACAGGTCATGCGTCCCGAACGGTTGTCGTCGGAGCAGTCCGTCGACGTGCGTTCACGTCGGCATCGACGCGCGCGTCACGATCCGGAGCCGGAGGCATTGGTCGACGTTGAATCGTCGCAGTAGCCGCTCCTCGCCGGACGGCAGGTCGTCACTGACCGACGCGGTGGGCACCACCTGCGGCGAATCGACGTCGTAGGTGGCTCCCTCGTGCACCACGGTTGCGGATCCGTGCGCCACGACGTTGCGCAGCCAGTCGGCGTGCGTGCCGTACGGCAGCGCGATCACGAACCCGTCGGCCGTCGGCATGGCGCCGACGGGTGTCTCGTAGTTCCGGCCCGACGTCCGTCCCCGGTGCTGGATCACCGACGCGTACGCTCCCGGCGTCCCGGCGGTGCGCATCTGGTACGGGTTGAAGAACCGGCGGTTGAGCCGCCGGACCGCGCTCAACACCCAGCGCGATCTCGTGCGCATCCCAACCACGAACACGATGCCGACCGTTGCCACCACCGTCGCGAGCGCGAGCGCGGCCGGTATGAGGATTCGATGCATGATCGACTCCCGTCTATGCCGTCGCGGCATGGTTGCCGCCCCGCGCGCGAGCAGCCACGCCGCGGACCTTACTCTGTAAGTCGTACGTCGTAAGGTATGCATACGTCGCAAGCTTGTCAAGTCCCTGCGACAGAACGGCGAGCGGTTGACGCCAGGGACCCTGAGCGCTGATGCGGGTGCTCCCCGATGGTGCGGAGCGGTCGCGTCGACAACGCTGCTGGCGCGGCCGCTCGTGACCAAGGCGGCCGGAGCAGGGAGGAAGCCATGAAGGCGATCGTCCAGGACACGTACGGCGGCCCGGACGTCCTGCGGCTCGAGGACGTCGACATGCCGTCCCCGGAGCCGGACCAGGTGCTCCTGCGCGTGCGCGCCGCGGCGGTGAATCCGGCTGACTGGCATTTCATGCGTGGTGAGCCGTACGTCATGCGGGTGATGGGCTTTGGACTGCGCCGCCCGCGCAATCGGATCCCTGGGTTCGACGTCGCCGGCGTCGTGGAGGCTGTCGGAGCGCAGGTCACGCGGTTCTCACCCGGTGACGCCGTGGTCGGTCACCTGTGGGACGGCGGCGGCGCGCTCGCCGAGTACGTCTGCGCGACCGAGGACAGCCTCGTCGCCAAGCCGGACGCGTTGGCCTACGACCGGGCCGCGGCACTGCCGGTCGCCGGGCTGACGGCGCTGGCCGCGATGCGCGACATCGGACGGCTGACGCCAGGGCGGTCGGTCCTGATCAACGGGGCGTCGGGAGGCGTCGGCACGTTCGCCGTGCAGATCGCACGGACGCTCGGTGCGCAGGTGACGGGCGTGTGCAGCGCACGCAACGCCGATCTGGTCGCCTCACTCGGCGCGCACCGCGTGATCGACTACACGGTCGAGGACTTCACCGCGGGCACGGAGCGGTATGACGTGGTCCTCGACAACGTGGCCAACCACCGGCTGTCGGCGCTCCGTCGTGTCGTGACGGCCGGTGGAACGGTCATGCCGAACAACGGGGACTCGGATGACCGCTGGTTCGGCGCTGCAGCCCGTGCGGTCGGCGCGCAGTTGGTAGCGCCGTTCGTCGCCGAGCGGATCCGCCCGGTGCAGTCCCCGATGCGTCGCGAGGACCTGGCCGCGCTGGTCGACCTGGTCGACGCCGGACTGGTGACCCCCGTGATCGGCCGGGTCTTCCCGTTGAGCGACGCTGCCGCGGCGATCGCGCACGTCGAAGCGGGTCACGCCCGTGGCAAGGTTGTCATCAGCGTGTGAGTGACGAGGCCGCGCCTGCCGCGCGAATGCGGATCGCGCCGGCGTTTCCGGTCGCCATGACCGCTGGCGGCGTCATGCTGGTCGGTCGATACTGGACTGGGAGCAGTCCATGAGGGGGAGATGTGACCGGAGCCGGCAGCCGATCTGGTGCTGGCCTGGCCCGCGCACGGTGGCCGGCCTCGTACGGTGAACCCGCCGATGTCGTGGCGGGGGCGTCGGCTGTGGTCCGGTGGGCGCTCGAGCGCGGGGCGACGGCATGAGCGGGCCGGCCGGACGTGTGCTGTTGCTCGTGTGCATCGTGGTCACCGCGGTGCTCGTGGCCGGGCCACTGCGGCCGGTGATCGGGGCGAGCCTGCCGTTCGCGGCCGAGGAGGAGGAGGCGCCGCCGCCGCCGCCGTCCGCGCCTGCCCCGATCGAGAAGGTGACGCCGGCCAGGACCATGGCGTCAGTGGAATCGGCTGACACCGTCGCGTCAGCCGACAGCGAATCCTCCGGTTCCGTGGCGTCGACCGAGGCTGCACCGCCGTCATCCGCGCCCGACCGCGAGGAGCGGACCACGCAGGTGGCGCGGGCCGCCCGACCTGTCCGGGTGCAGATCCCATCCATCGGTGTCGACGCCGAGCTCATCGGTGTCGGGCTCAACGGGGACGGGTCGATGCAGGTGCCCGACTTCGGTCTGGCCGGTTGGTACAACGTCGGACCCCGCCCGGGTGAGCCGGGGCCGGCGGTCATCGTCGCGCACGTCGACTCGTACGAGGGCCCGGACGTCTTCTTCCGGCTGCGCGAGCTCACCCGCGGCGACGAGATCCGGGTGCGCCACCGCGACGGAACGTCGTCACGCTTCGTCGTCCGGTCCTCCGAGCAGCAACTGAAGGAGGAGTTGCCGGTCGACCGCATCTGGAACGACACGCGCCAACCGGTGCTCCGTCTGGTGACCTGTGGCGGCGACTTCGACTACGAGGAGCGCCACTACCGGTCGAACGTCATCGTCTATGCCGCGCGCCAGCCGGCGTGACCGTCAGCGCGTTCCCCAACTGCCCCGACGGCACGTCGCCAGCGCGTAGACCTTGAGCGGTGTCAGCACGAACAGTCCGACCAACTGCTGGAAGGGCGTCGTCAGCCACGCCGCGTACTGCACGAACGGTCGCGGATGGGGCTCGGCGAGGTAGCGCAGCGAACGGGCGAGGACGAGCACGGCGACGTAGGCCCAGAGCGCGACCACCTTCGACAACGGCACCACCGCGAGCGCGATGACGATCAGGGTGAGCGCTGCGGGGAACACCGCGATCTGACCCGCGACCACCCACCACATCCATCGGTTGGCCGGGAGGTGGGCGATGGTCCAGAACTGGCCGATCCAGGCGCCACGCTGCCAGCGGATGCGCTGTTTGAGGTATGGGCGCCAGTGGGTCGGTGCCTCGGTGTAGGAGCGCGCGGCCGTCTGGGTCACCACCCGACCCGTCGCTCCCGCGAGGATCGCAAGGTGCCGGTCGTCGCTGATGTGCTGGCCCCAGTAGCCCTCCAGATAGCGACGACGGTTCCAGAAGACCACGGCGTCGCGGACGGCACAGAATCCGCCTGACATCACCGGAACGGCGCCCAGCACGCCGGCCAGCGCCCGCTCGAACAGGATCCCGTTGGCGTACTCCGTCTCCTGGAGACGAGCGAACACGCTGTTGCGGTTGCGCGGCAGGATCAGTGACGTCGCGGCGTCGATCCGTTCGTCGGCGAACGTCTCGAGCATCCGCTCGATGGCGTCGTCCGCCAGGGTGGTGTCGGAGTCGATGAACAACCAGACGTCGAACTCACCCGGTCTCGTCCTGGCCCACGCCGCGTCCTGCGCGAAGCGCTTGCCGCGGTTCTCGGTGAGCGCGATCACCTGGATGTCGAGACTGCTCTGCCTCGCGTGGTCGCGGGCGGCGTCCACCGCCGACCGGTCCTTCGAGCCATCGTCGATGAAGAACACGCGATCGGGCGCCCGCGTCTGGCTCTCGAGCGACCGCAGCGTCGCGAGGACGGAAGCGGGATCCTCGTTGTAGGCCGGCACGAGCGCGGCAGCGCGTACGCTGCGGGCGAACCCGGGCGGCACCGGCCGTCGCGTGGGCTTGTAGATCCACATGATCGCGAGCCGGATCAGCACCCACACGGCCGCGGCGGTCGCCAGCGGATGGACGGAGTGGCGGGGGAACATCAGGGCCGCCGACGCCCCGATCGCACACACGCCCAGCACGACGAGCGCCGCGAGGTCGCGCTGGGTGCGGCCGTCGCCGCGCTGGGAGGGCCGCTCGGCGACAGGACCGGTGTCGGTCACAGTGCCGGTGGTGGTGACAGTGCCGGTGGCGGTGACGGCGCCCGCGGTGGCGACCGCGCGGGCATCGGCAACGACGAGCGGGTCGACGACCGCGTCCCGCGGCTCGCGCTTGGCGCGACGTGCGGGTTCTGACGCGCCGTCGGGGTTGCGCTGCTCCGGGGTGCGCCCGGGGACCAGCGTGTGACGCTCCCGGCCAGGCCAGGGGATGTCATGCGCAGCCGCGAAGATGCCACGCCGGAGACGGCGTGAGCGGTCGCGTCGGCTGCGGGTCCCCCGCTGCGCCCTCATGGAACGGACGACGCAAGGGACGCGCCGCGTGGTCGGACGGCCGATACCGCCGTCAGTTGCCCGGAAGGCGAGCATGAGCCCGATCGGGAAGGCGAGCACGGGCGCGGCGATGAGCGCCAACGCCCATGCCGTCACGATGTGCCCACGGTGTCGGCCACTGTTGCTCCTACCTGCGCATGCGCGAGTGGACAGGGCTGACGCCGTGCGAGCGATCGAAGCGGTCGAGATGCTTCGTCAATCAGTGCAGGCGTCAGCTAGCCCCCCGGGTGTCCAGATCAGAGGTCGGCCCGCCGTACTACGGCCGACATGTCAACGCGTGTGGGCGCTCTGCGCGCCCACACGTCATCAGCGGCGTGCGAAGGCGCGCCGTCCCACCATCACGGCGCCGGTGGCGGCCAGGCTGATGATGACCATCAGCAGCAGTGGGACGTCCAACGCGCCGGTGGCTGCCAGCGCGGCGCCACCGGCGCCCGCTTCGATGATGGTTGGTGTCGGAATGTCGTTGTACATCGGTGCCCCCTCAGGCTGATCAGGTGTGCCGCGGAGCGGTCGGCCGCGTCTGACAGGTCGATCTGCTGTGCTGCATGTCGCGCTCTCCGACTGCCAGATCCGTTGGCCGGCACTCTGGTACCCCCCCGCTCCACCCCTTAACCCATGGTTACGGAAATCTCTCTGAGGTACAGCACAAGTCCCTTTCATGATACGTTTCGATGGATTTCCCTATATTTGAACCATCGCCGCTCACAGGTCCGGCGACGGACATGCAGTGTGAGGCGGGGCGGGGTAACCGCCGAGATCCCCGAACGATCCACTACCATCGGGGTGCCCCGATCGATCGTCGAGTGGCGGAGGGCAGTCGCCGATGGTGGACCGGGACCACGCGCTGGCCGCGGGTACCCCGCTGTTCACGTTCGAAGACGTGCACGTCGAGCTGGGTGGGCATGACGTCCTGCGCGGCGTCGACGCCGAGATCCCCGACGGGGCGCTGACGACGATCGTCGGCCCCTCCGGCGGCGGCAAGTCGACGCTGCTCCGGTTGTGCAACCGCCTGGCGGTGCCGTCGCGCGGCCGGGTGCTGCTGCGGGGCACCGACCTCGCCGACCTGGACGTGCTCGCCACGCGCCGGCGGGTCGGCATGGTGTTCCAGGCACCCACGCTGTTCGCGGGCACGGTGCGCGACAACCTCGTGGTCGCGGCGCCCGACGCCACCGAGGACCGGTGGATCGACGCGCTGGCGCGCGCCGAGCTCGATCGCACGTTCCTCGACCGCGACGCCGACACGCTGTCAGGAGGCGAGGCGCAACGGGCCTGCCTTGCGCGCACGCTGGTGACCGGGCCCGAGGTGCTGCTGGCGGATGAGCCGACGTCGTCGCTGGACCAGGGCACCGCCCGCACGCTCGAACGCATGATCCGAGCGCTCGTCGACCACGGCGTCCCCGTGCTGTGGGTCACCCACGACCCCGCCCAGTCACGCCGACTGGCCGACTGGGTGCTCGCGCTCGACCACGGGCGGGTCGTCGCGACAGGAGCTCCGGCAGACGTCGAGGCACGGCTCGACACGGTCGAGGAGGGCTGAGATGGATCAGGACGTCTCGTGGGTCGGTCTCATCGCGTCGACGCTGCTGGTGGTCGTCGCGATCGGCGTCTCCGTCTGGCGTCGTCTCGGTCTGGAGCGCGACATCGCCATCGCCACCGTCCGTGCGGCGGGGCAGCTGCTCGCCGTCGGCTCCGCCCTGGCGCTGGTGCTCGCGCCAGACGCGCCGCTGTGGTGGTCCTGGGTGTGGGTGCTCGGCATCGTGGCGTTCGCCGGTGCGACCGTCCGGTCGCGGGCGCCGGCCCTGCCGGGGGTGCTGGGCATCTCGATGCTGGCCAACGCCGTGACCGCCGTCGTCGCCTTCGGCCTCGTCTTCGGCATGGGCGTGTTCCCGCTCGAATCCCGCACGCTGGTGCCGATCGCCGGCATGGTGATCGGCAACGCGATGAAGGCACAGGTGGTGTCGGCCCAGCGCACGGTCGAGACCGTCGCGCAGGGGCGGCTGGAGCTGGAGGCCCGGCTGGCGCTCGGCCAGCCGTCGAGCGTCGCGGCGCGGCCGATCACCCGCTCCGTGCTGCGCACCGCGCTGAGTCCGCAGATCGAGACGACGAAGGCCGTGGGTCTCGTGTTCCTGCCCGGGGCGATGACCGGACTGATCCTGGCCGGCGTCGATCCGATCGACGCGGTGATGGTCCAGGCCGCGCTCATGTACATCATCCTCGGCGCCGTCGCGACGTCGACCGCCGTGATCACGTTGGTCGGCATCCGCCGGCTGTTCACCCGTGATCATCGGCTGGTCCCGCTGCCACGATCGGTCGCCGGGGCGTCGTGACAGTGGTGTCGGCGGGCGATCTGCGGGAGGCGCACACACGTGACGTCACTCGCTGGAGGTGTGCCCAGGAGGCGCCGGTGATCAGCTCGCGTGCGTGTGGTCACCCACCGACGACCAGTCGCGCCTGGTCGACGAGGTGGCTCCGGACGGCGTCGTTGGGCGCCGCCTCGGCGGCCGCCTCGTATGCCGCACGCGCCTCGGTTCGGCGCCCGAGCCGCCGGAGGAGGTCGGCGCGTGCGGCGTGGAAGGGCTGATACCCGTCGAGATCGAGAGCATCGACGAGCTCGAGCGCGGCTGCCGCGCCGTCGACCTCGCCGACAGCGATCGCGCGGTTGAGCGCGACCACGGGGCTGGGCACGTGCGCCAGCAGCTGGTCGTAGAGCGCGATGATCTGCGCCCAGTCGGTGTCGGCGAAGGTCGCGGCGTCGGTGTGGACGGCGTTGATCGCAGCCTGCAGCTGATACGGCCCGGGGCGGTCCCGTCGCAGACACGCGCGCACGAGCTCGTGACCCTCGGAGATCAGCGCCCCGTCCCACCGTCGACGGTTCTGCTCACGCAGGACGACCAGCGAGCCGTCGGCCGCGAACAGCGCCGGTCGGCGCGCCTCGGTCAGCAGCAGCAGCGCCAGCAGTCCTGCGACCTCGGGTTCGTCGGGCATGAGCTGGCCGAGGAGGCGGGCGAGCCACACCGCCTCGGCCCGCAGGTCGTCGCCGCGTGCGTCGTCCGCAAGCCGGTCCGCTCCGGTCGTGTAGATCAGATAGACCACGGCCAGCACCGGTGGCAGACGATCGGGCAGTTCCTCGTCGCGTGGCACCCGGTAGGGGATGCGTGCCGCCTTGATCTTGCGCTTCGCGCGGACCAGGCGCTGGGCCATCGTCGACTCGCCGACCAGGAACGCGCGGGCGACCTCGGGCGTCGTCAGGCCACCCAACAGGCGCACGGTCAGCGCGACCTGTGCGGCGGTCGACAGGGCGGGGTGGCAGCACATGAACACCAGGCGTAGCCGGTCGTCGTGCACGGCGCCCACCTCCTCCGGACCGGACGGCAGTCGCGCGACGTCGTCCAGCAGTTCGCGTCCGCGCGCCGCGCGTCGCAGCCGGTCGATGGCGCGGTTGCGCGCGGTCGTCGTGATCCACGCGCCGGGGTTCGGCGGCAGGCCGTCGGTCGGCCAGCGTCGAAGCGCGGTCGTGAAGGCGTCCTGGACCGCGTCCTCGGCGAGGTCGATGTCGCCGAAGACGCGGATCAGGGTGGCCACCGACCGACCGGACTCGGTGCGGAAGATCCGGCCGACCGTGGCCTCGTCGACCTCGCGGCGCGACATGCCGGGTCAGTCGCTCTTGAACCCCGCGAAGGGCCGGACCTCGATCGGCGCGCCGACGATCGACGTCGTCCTGCCGGCCCACTCCAATGCCGCATCCAGGTCGGGTGCCTCGATGATGTAGAACCCTGCCAGGTGCTCCTTGGACTCGACGTACGGTCCGTCGGTCGTGACGATCTGACCGCCGCTGTTGCGCACCACCGTCGCCGTGTCGGGCTCGTGCAGGCGCGCTGAGAACATCCACGCCCCCTGGGTCTTCATGTCCTCCTCCAGCTCAGCGATCTGCTGGAACGTGCGCTGCATCTCCTCGTCGGTCATCGCCGCGTGTGCGGCGTCGTCGCTGGCTGTGTGGACGGACAGCAGGTACTGCGCCATGGTCGCGCTCCTCGCGGTCGTGTCGGCGGGCCGTTCCCGCCGCTCACAACAGCTACGAACGGCACACCGCCGATATCGACAACGGTCGCACGATCCGCCGAAGAGGTCGAGTGCTACACGCAGACGTCGGTGCCGCCGCGCCAGCAGAACAACGTCCGCTCGACGGCCCGCAGGCTGTAGCCACCGGCGTCCGGGTTCGCGAAGATCGCCAGCCGCTCCGCGGCCACCGAATCGTCGAACAGATCGATGACATCGATGGTGATCTCACCGAGATCGCCCTCGCGGGGACCATCGCTGATGACCACACGGCGCTGGCCCTCAGCCGGGACGTTCGGATCGAGGTCGGGTCCCCAGGTGATCTGGTAACCCTCGGCCAGCCCGTAGGCGTCGACGACCTCCTCGGCCAGCTCCGGCAGCGTCGGTGCTGTCGCGCTGCCTGCGCCGCCGAGCTGCGACGTGACGTCGTCGGTGCCCGCGATCAGGCGCGCGAACCGGGTGTTAACCCAGCCCAGCTCGCCGTCGACGCTGATCTCGGTCCAGATCGAGCTGCTGATGCGCTGCGCGCGTCCCGTGTAGGAGAACCCACGGCGCAGGGGGTCGAGCCGGTTGATGATCTCCGCCTGGACGCCTGGCTGCGCACGGACGTTGAGCACGTCGTCGGCCTCGACACCGACCACGCCCACCTCACCGTCGGTGTACGGCCAGTCGAACGGTTGGCCCGGCAGCGGGACGTCGCCGTCATCCCGTGCCGGGTCGGTGTCGGTGCCGGGCTCGGCCGGCTCGTCGGGTCCAGCGGGCTCGCTCGGTTCCGCCGCTTCATCTGCCGCGGCCGACGGCGTCGTGCTCTCCCCGCTCGGCTGCGTCGGCGCCGCACCGACGTCGACCACGCGCCCGCTCGGGGCGCACGCCGCCACCAGCAGCACCACCACCACGATCCACCACTTCATCGGTCGCATGATCCCACCTCGTGCCGGTCCTGTACGCCATCCACAGTGGCGCGTGGCCTTCACGGGCGTCTCACGGGGACGTCACAGGTGTGCAACGACGCAGGTCGTTGACCCTTGCGACCGAGCCGGGCGCAGGCTCGTGGGAGACAACTGACCGAGGCACGAACGGATCAGGCGTAGTCGTCCGGATCCGCCTGCGCCAGGCAGAACTCGTTGCCCTCGGGGTCGGCGAAGACCGTCCAGCTGAAGCCGCCCATCTCGTGCTGTTCAAGCTCGGAGCCGCCGAGTTCCACGATGCGCTCCGCAGAGGTCGCAGCGTCGCTGGAGCCGAAGTCGAGGTGCAGGCGGTTGCGCCCCTCGGTGGGGTGGTCAACCTGCTGGAAGGCGAGCGAGACGCTGGCGCCGGGCTGGCGCTCGAGCCACACGAAGCCGGGCACCCGATGCCGTTCGTCGACCTCGAGGAAGGCCTTCCAGAAGTCGGCGACCTTCTCGAGGTCGACGACGTTGATGACGATCGCCGCGAGCTTGGTCGTCATTGCCTTGCCTTCCGGCAGAGCGGGTCAGCCGATGCCCGTCGCTTCCTTCGCACGGGCGAGCGTCGCCTCGGCGCGGGGGCGGGCGCGGTCGGCGCCCGCGGCCAGCATGCGTTCGAGTTCGGCCGGATCGTCCATCAGCTCGTGGTAGCGCTGCTGCATCGGTTCGAGCGTGGACAGCACGAGGTCGGCGACCGTCCGCTTGAGGTGGCCGTAACCCTCGCCGTCGAACGCCGCCTCGATCTTGTCGCGGGGCTGCCCCGACAGTGCCTCGTACATCGTCAACAGGTTCAGCACGCCTGGTCCGGCCGTCTCGAACCGCGTGTCGTTGCCCGAATCGGTCTCGGCCCGCATGATCGCCTTGCGGATCACGTTCGGCGGATCGGTCAGCCCGATGGCGTGACCGACCTTGGCCTGGCCGATCGACTTCGACATCTTTGCGGTCGGGTCGTCCAGTCCCATGATGCGTGCGCCGCTGGCGCGCACCAGCGCCTCGGGGAGCACGAACACGTCGCCGAACATGTGGTGGAACCGCGCTGCGATGTCGCGGGTCAGCTCGATGTGCTGGCGCTGGTCTTCACCGACGGGTACGAGGTCGGCGTCGTACAGGAGGATGTCCGCGGCCTGCAGCACCGGGTAGCTCAGCAGGCCGGCGCCGACAGACTCCTGCTGCGCCGACTTGACCTTGTACTGCGTCATGCGCTCGAGCCAGCCGACCGGAGTGACGCAGGTGAGGATCCACGCCAACTCGGCATGGGCCTTCACGTGGGACTGCACGAAGATCGTCGAGCGCTCCGGGTCGATGCCCGCAGCGACGTACAGGGCCGCGCTCTCACGGGTCTTCGCGCGCAGCACCGCTGGGTCGACGACCTCCGGAATGGTCACCGCGTGCAGGTCGACGACGCAGAACACGTTGTCGTACTGGTCCTGGTTCTCCGCCCACAGCGACAGCGCCCCGACGTAGTTGCCGATGTGGAGCTTGCCCGTCGGTTGGACCCCGGAGAACACCCGGGGACGCTGCGTCTGCATGACCTTGCCTCGGTGCTTTCTGCTGCTCAGTGGCCGCGTCGGAAGACCCCAGCGCCGCGCCGGCGTGGGATGTCGAACCCTACTACTCGCGCGTCACGGTCGACGTTCTGAGTCCGTGCCCGCCGCGCCGGCTACGCGTTGACGAAGGCCTTGGCGTCGGCGAGCAGTTCGCGCCACCGGTCCTCGTCGACCGTGGTCACTGAGACCCACTCGCGGAACACCCGGCCGTTCGGCGCGAACGGCGCGCCGCTGCCCTCCTCGACCATGGCCGCGACGCGGTCCCGTGGCAGCTTGACGACGAGGTCGCCGGTCTCCCGGCGCAAGGTCGCGAAGAATGCGCCATCCACCCGCAGGCACGGGTGGCCCATCATCGTGCCGCGCGTGACCGCGGGATCGCCGTACAGCTCTTCCGCGAGGTCCCAGAACAGGGCCTCGCCGTCGTCGACCGCGTCAGCCACCAGCTCCCACCTCCGTGCACGCCGGTGATCACCGATGATCCTAGTCCCACCCCGCGTTGGACCGTCGCGTCGGCCGGGAGCGGCATCGGACGCACGACGTCGCGATGATTCCGGCTCGCCCCGACACTGAACGACAGGACGTCCGGTGCCATCGTGGGGCCGCACGACGACGCTCGGACGCACCGTGGAAGGCACCCATCCGCTCCAGACGCTCGCCGCCAAGGTCGCGCAGCACCTGCGTGACCAGGGGTTCGACGACGCCACCGACCCGCACCTGATCGGATGCGTCGCCGACGACCTGACGGATGCCTCGACGGCGTCGCTCCCGCGTCAGCGTCGCCCGGGAGGGCCGGTCCGCGCCCTGCAGTACGCGCCGATGGTGTTCACCCAGCCGCCGTCGAACGGGATCGCGGACCTTCACGCCTTCGCCGTGCGCTGCTTCGCCGAGGTGCACTGGACCGAGTTCTACGGCGAGGACGACTGGAGTCGACCGTTCCTTTCGCTGTTCTCGTGCGCGGAGGGGATCGGCCCCGAAGGGCGGCTGGCACACGACAGCCTGATCGTCGGGCTGTACCTGTACGGGCCCTGCATGCGCTACCCGGCGCACGCGCACCCGGCCGACGAGGTCTACGTGGTGCTGGCGGGCCGGCAGGCATTCCAGGTCGGCGCCGACGCGTCGTTCGTTGCACACGACCCCGGCGCCGTCGTCGTCCTGCCGAGCGACACCAGCCACGCGATCCGCACCGAGGGCGGCCCTGTCTTCGGGGTCTTCGTACGCCGCGGAGACATCGGCGGCCACAGCTGGTACCGCACGGACATGACCGACCCGGCGTCCCCCAAGCGGTTCCCGACGATCGCCGGTTGAGGGCCGGTGTGCCGGGCCGCCGAGCACGCCGATCGCGTCCGGTCACCTCGATGGCACCGGTGACCGGACGCGAGACGGCCCGGGTGGATCTCACCCGGGCCGTCTTGGTTGCGGCGTGTCAGCTGACGAATCCGACGATGGTGAAGGTCGCCATGGCCGCGCCCAGCGCCCACAGCAGCGACTTCGTGCGCCACGCGATCAGCGCGGCGGCCGCGAGTCCCGCGACGTGTGCGGCCGACAGTGCCAGGCCGGCGCGGCCGGCGCCGCCGGCCAGCGACGAGACCACGATGGCGGCGGTGACAGCCGGGCCGACGTACGCGAGCGACGCGCGGACCGTCGCCGGCAGCCGGTCGACGTCGATCAGGGTGACGAAGGCGATGCGCAGCAGGTAGCTGCCGGCGGCGGCGCCGACGAGTGCGAACGTGGCGGTCATGACATCCTCCGGGTGATCGCGCCGGCGGCGGCACCGGCGACGGCACCGGCCATGAGGCCGAGACCGTGGGGCAGGTCGAGGGCGAGGGCGGTGACGCCGGCGCCGGCGATGGCGGCGACCAACGCCGGCCTGTCACGCAGCTGGCCGACAAGCAGGGCAAGGAACATTGCGGGCACCGTGAACTGGAGGCCGGCGCCGGTCGGCAGGACCGGACCGAGCAGGATGCCCACGACGACCATCGCGGTGAAGATCCCACCGATGAGTGCGGCCGCCGACAGCCAGTAGGCGCGGAACCAGACCGGGTCCTGCTCGTCGCGTGACGACGCCAGGGCGAAGAGCTGGTCGATGATGAACCACGGGCCCAGCCAACGGAACCAGCGGGGCTGATCATCGAAGCGCCCCGCCAGCGCGGCCCCGTACATCATGAATCGGATGTTGACGACGATGGCGGTCAGGGCGGCGATGAACGCCGTGCCGCCGGCGTCGAGCACGGCGATGGCGGCGAAGTTGGCCGACCCCGCGTACAGCACCGGCGCCATGACGGCGCCGAGGAGGTCCGGGACCACCGACGCGCCGATCGCGACGCCCAGCACCATGGCGAACGGCGCGATGGCGACGGTCATCGGGGCCATGTCGCGCAGTCCTGCGCGCATTCCCTCGCGGGTCACGGTCGTCTCCGGCGCCCGCGTGACGACGTCGGGCGGTGCGGTCACGACCGCGAGCTCCTTCGACGCGTCGAGCCGGTCGTACACAGCGGTGCTCATGGTGTCTCCAGACGTGGCGGGCGGGTCGCCGGGGCCCGGGTCGCAGGCCTTGGAGGCACGGTATGAGCGTTGCGGTCGCCGCAACTCGGTGGTGGTCACCCATGTCGGCGCGGGCGGTCACCCATCTCGGATGGTGGACGCCACATAGGCGTCGTGGGCACCGCGGTCGAGGCGTCGGACCGCTGGCGCGGGCTCACGTCGGGCGTCACCGGGCCGGGTCCGAGAGCGCCGGCGCCCCGGGTGTCAGGCCGCGTCGGCCGGTGTCTCGTCGAGCCTCACCGGCACATCGGAGAGCGCCGGGAATCCCTGGAGTCAGACCGCGTCCGGCGGGGCCGCGCCCTCGTCACCGGATTCGTGCCGGATGATCTCCAGTACGTGGTACGGCTCGCGCGAGCTCGTCTGGTTCAACGTGCGGACGATGTACTCGCCCAGCATCGACAGCATCAGGATCGTCACACCGTTGAAGAACGACAGCAGCACGATGAGCGACGTCCAGCCCTGCACGCGCGTTGCGCCCATCAGCCCGGCGACGAGGTAGACGGCGCCCGTCGCGAACGCCACGAGCGCGACGATCGCGCCGAGCACCGCCGACAGCCGGAGCGGGAACGCCGAGTAGCTGAAGAGGATCGTCAGGACCAGCCGGGTGATGCGCAGGAAGTTGTAGTTGCTGTGACCGGTGGCGCGCGGCGCGTGCCGCACGCCTGTGTTGCCCCGGTTGCGCGAGTACAGCAGCGCCAGGCCGGTGATGTAGGGGAACGCCGAGCGATCGGCGCAGATGCGGTCCACCACGTCGCGCCGCAGCAGGCGGAAGTTGCTGACGACCAGGTCGCGCGGCTGACCGAACACGCGCCGGTTGATCATCCCGATGACCAGGCTGCCCAGTCGGCGGTGGCCGGCCGCCTGCTTGCGGTCGAACCTGCCGAACACGACGTCGTGATCGCCGGCGTCGGCCGCGACGAGCAGGTTGAGGATCTCCTCCGGTGGGTTCTGCAGGTCGTCGTCGATGGTGACGATCCAGTCGCCGCGCGCGTGGCGGAAGCCGCAGAGGTTCGCGTTGTGCTGGCCGTAGTTGCGCAGCAGGTTGATCGGGACGACCTCCCGATTCTGGGCCGCCTTCGCCTCGAGCACCTGCCAGCTGTCGTCGCGGCTGCCGTCGTTGACGCAGACGATCTCGAAGGTCAGCCCGTGCTCACGGAAGAAGGCGACCGTGCGGTCGATCGTCTCGCCGACGATGTCGGCGCTGTTGAACACCGGAATGACCACGCTGTACAGCGCCGGGCGCATCTTCGGCGGCACCCGCACGGCGGGGTCGTCGACCACGGCGCCGGGATCGTCCCGGCGTGTGGTGGCTGCGAGCTCGGACTGGTTGGCGGATGTCATGCGGCCTCGTCGGTGGTGCGCCCTGCCGCGCGGTGGTGCCGATCCGGCGGGGGACACCTGGGCGGTGCGCGAGCCGACGGCGTACGCTGATCACTCCCGTCGGTCGTGGCGAGTCTACGGCACATCCCGTGCAGCGACACCTGACCCGCCGTGCGGCCAGCCCAGGTTGGTGTCTGCGCACCGGGCCACTACGCTCGGGTGGTGGTCGGCCGGACCGGACGGGAACCGGGCGACGTCCAGACGTCCCGCAACGGGTGGAGCGATGCGCGTGGGAGCCGGTAGATGAAGGGTCTTGTGTTGTCGGGTGGTGCCGGCACACGACTGCGCCCGATCACGCACACCAGCGCCAAGCAACTCGTACCCATCGGCAACCGCCCCGTCCTGGACTTCGGGCTGGAGGCGATCGCCGAGGCGGGCATCACGGAGGCCGGCGTCGTCGTGGGCGAGACCCACCGCGAGATCCGTGCACACGTCGGTGACGGGTCGCGGTACGGACTGAACGTCACCTACATCCATCAGCCCGAGCCGCTGGGGCTGGCCCACGCAGTGCTCGTCGCCTCCGACTTCCTCGACGGCGACGACTTCGTCATGTACCTGGGCGACAACCTGCTCACCAGTGGGATCGTCGACTTCGTCGAGCAGTTCCGCGCGGGATCGTCCGCGGCGCAGGTCATGCTCGCCAAGGTCGAGCAGCCGCAGCAGTTCGGCGTCGCGGTGCTCGACGCGGACGGCCGTGTGGTGCGACTGGTCGAGAAGCCCGCCGACCCGCCGTCCGATCTCGCATTGGTCGGCGTGTACCTGTTCTCGTCGCGCATCATCGACGCGGCACGCGCGATCCCACCGGCGCCGCGCGGCGAACTGGAGATCACCGATGCCATCCAGTGGCTGATCGACAACGGCGACCCGGTGGACGCCCACGTGGTCGAGACGGGCTGGTGGAAGGACACCGGCAAGCTCGAGGACCTGTTGGAGGCCAACCGCATCGTGCTCGACGCGCTGGTCCCCAGCGTCGAAGGACTGCTGCACGCCGGCAGTGGCACCCAGGGTCGGGTCATCATCGAACCCGGTGCCGAGCTGGTCGACAGCTTCGTGCGGGGGCCGGCGATCATCGGCCGCGGCACCCGACTGGTGCGGACGTTCGTCGGGCCCTACACGTCGATCGCTCCGGACTGCGAGATCGTCGACTCCACGATCGAACACTCGGTGATCCTGGACCACAGCGAGATCCGCGGCGTGGAACGGCTGGAGGACTCGCTGATCGGCAAGGAGGCGCGCGTCGGCCGTAGCGACCGCCGCCCGCGGGCGCACCGCCTGATGGTCGGCGACCACAGCCAGGTGGACCTGCCATGACCGGGTGCGCGGCCGGGACCGACGGCGCGCGACCGCACCATCTCACGGATCGCGAGGCACCCGCATGACCGAACCGCAACGGTTGACGTTCAACCGCCCCACGTTGGAGGGTGACGAGCTTGCGTACGTGCGCCAGTCGGTGGAGGGCGGCCACACGTCGAGCTCCGGTCACTTCGCCGAGCAGGCGTCCGAGCTGCTGCGTGAGGCGATCGGCGCGCAGGACGTGCTGCTGACGACCTCGTGCACCGCGGCGCTGGAGATGAGCGGCCTGCTGCTGAACCTGCAGGCCGGCGACACCGTGATCGTGCCGTCCTTCACGTTCGTCACCACGGCCCTCGCGTACGTCCGCGGCGGCGCACGGCTGGTCTTCGCCGACATCGAGGAGGAGACACTCGGCATCGACCCCGAACACGTGTCGTCGCTGCTCGACGAGCGGGTTCGTGCCGTCGTCGGCGTCCACTACGCCGGCATCGGCTGCGACGTCGCGGGCCTGGAGAAGGTGCTGGCCGGCGCGCCGGGCGTCGACCTGATCGAGGACAACGCCCACGGCCTGTTCGGCACCTACCAGCAGCGTCCGCTGGGCAGCTTCGGGCGGTTCGCGACGCTGAGCTTCCACGAGACGAAGAACTTCGTCTGCGGCGAGGGCGGGGCGCTGGTCCTCAACGACGCCGACGACGTCGATCGCGCCCACGTCCTGTACGACAAGGGCACCAACCGCCGCGCGTTCATGCTCGGCGACGTCGACAAGTACTCGTGGAAGGACACCGGGTCGTCGTTCGGGCTGTCCGACATCCTGGCCGCCTACCTGCTGGCACAGCTCGAGCAGCGTGAGCAGATCCTGAACAAGCGCCGCGCCGTGTTCGAGCGCTACGAGGAGCTCCTCGCGCCGCTGGCCGCCGAGCACGGCTTCCGCACGCCGGTCGTGCCGGCGGACCGTGAGGCCGCCTGGCACATGTACTACCTGCTGCTGCCCGACCACTCGACGCGCGACCGCGTGCTCGACCGCATGCGCGAGCAGCGGATCCACCCGACGTTCCACTACGTGCCGTTGCACTCCTCCGACGGCGGGTTCCGCTACGCGGCCAAGCTGACGGACTGCCCGGTGACCAACAGCGTGAGCGGACGGCTGCTGCGGCTGCCGTTCCACAACGCGCTGCGGCGTGAGGACGTCGAGCGGGTCGTCGAGACGTTCATCGCCTGCCTGGGGTGACCCGTCGACGTCCGGGCTCACTGCCAGGCGTCGAGCGATCGGCCGAGATGGCGCGCCAGCGCCGCATTGGTCTCCGCGAAGTGCGCCCGCAGCCGCGCGCGTGTGGCCGGCGCAAGGGCGGCCGCGGCCTGTGACGCGTTCGTGACGGCTCCGGTCATCGGCGGTCGGTGGTCGGGATCCACGCTGAGCGCCGCGTACAGCCGGCGCAGCGCATCAGTGCCGGCGACCAGGTCCTCGAACACGACGACGTGCACCCGGTCGGGGCGGAACCGCCGCTCGACCTCGCGCAGGTACGGCAGGTACCGGCCGCGCCGGACGTACGCGTACGGCGACACCGAGATGCGCGCGCGGTCGTACGGGCGGTCCTCGCCGTCCAGATCGGCCAGCAGCGCCTCGTCGGCGCCGAGGTCCTCGAGGCCGTGGTCGACCGAGAAGCGGTAGTTCGACAGCGCCCGTTCGATGGGATCGCGCAGCACGACCACCACGTGGGCGTCGGGGAACGTCGCGGCCATGCGGTCGAGCGCCGCGGGATGCTCGATGTAGCTGGTGCCCTTCTCCCCGCGCACCGCCGTCGTGGGCGCCTGCGGAAACGCGCGCGCGTCGTAGGCGTCGTGGTCCCCGGTGACGTCGTCGGACAGGAAGATCTTCGGCTCCGGGCGCACAGGCGCCGCCATGGTGATGTCCGGATGGCTGTCGAGCAGTCGGTGCAGGTAGGTGGTGCCGCAGCGTTGCGCGCCCACGACGAACACGCGTCGTGGAGCGGAATCGGATCGTTGCACGTCGGACGTCCTCGAACGTGTCGGTCAGGTCGACTGCGCAGCTCATGGCGTGACGGACGCCACTGGCATGGATTGAGCGTGTCACCGCGGACGCGTGGTACGGCGGGCTGGCGGTCGGCTATCGTACCCGGATCGGCCTTGTGATCGATGCCGTCGCGCCCGCGCGTGCCCGGCGACCAGAGGTGTACCACCATGCACGTGTTCGTGACCGGCGGCGCCGGCTTCATCGGCTCGAACTTCATCCGCTGGGTGCTGCGGACGCAGCCCGACGTGACCGTGACGAACTTCGACGCGTTGACCTACGCGGGCAACCTCGACAACCTGCGCGACGTTGATGCCGCCCGATACCGGTTCGTGCGCGGCGACGTCCGCGACGCCGACGTGGTCCGCGAGCACCTGTCCGGTCACGATGCGGTCGTCAACTTCGCCGCCGAGAGCCACGTGGACCGGTCGATCACCGGTTCGGAGGAGTTCCTGACGACCAACGTGTTGGGTGCGCACGTTCTGTTCACGGCCGCGCGGGAGTGCGGCATCGAGCGGTTCCTCCACATCTCGACCGACGAGACCTACGGCAGCATCGCCGAGCCGGGACGGTTCGTCGAAGGCGACGCGCTGGAGCCGAACTCGCCGTACGCGGTGTCGAAGGCGTCGGCCGATCTGCTCGCTCGCGCCAGCCGGGTGACGTTCGACTATCCGATCACGATCACACGCACGACCAACAACTTCGGGCCCTACCACTACCCCGAGAAGGTCATCCCGCTGTTCATCACCAACCTGCTCGACGGTGAGCCGGTTCCGCTGTACGGCGCCGGTGCCAACGTGCGGGACTGGACCTTCGTCACCGACAACTGCGCTGCGCAGTGGCTCGTGCTGACCGACGGCGAGCCCGGTGGGATCTACAACGTCGGTGCCGGCAACGAGATGACCAACCTGGAGCTGACCCATCGGATCCTCGAGGCGCTCGGGCACTCGGACGACATGATCCGCAGCGTCGCTGACCGGCCAGGCCATGATCTGCGCTACGCGGTGGACACCAGCCGCATCCGTGCGCTGGGCTGGAAGCCCGAGTTCGACTTCGACGGCGGGCTCGAGGCCACGATCACGTGGTACCGCGACAACGAGTGGTGGTGGCGGCCACTCAAGCAGGGCGGCGCGACGCAGCGTCGCGGTCTGATGGAGCAGGCGCCGGCCCGCTGACGCCGACCCGGCGCGCGGCCCGCTGCTCCGTCCACCACATCAGCGCCAGCGCGGTCACCTCGGCCGCCAGGAAGGCACCCGCCACCCGGGCGAGCGGGGGGACGGGCACGACGAGTGCCGCGGCGCCCACCGCCACGGCGGCCACCCAATTGGTCGTGAGCGCGCCGGACGTGCCGCGAGCGACCAGGAGCACGGTGAACACCAGGTTGGCGAGCGCTATCGCCGTGGCGGCCGCGACCACGGCGACGACGGCGCGCGGCGGTGACGTGCCGGCGCCGAACACCAGCGTGATCAGGAGCGGACCGAGCGACCAACCCAGTGCACCAACGGCGAGCGCGCCGACGACCGCTGCCGCCGCGAGCCCGTGGCGAACGCGCCGCAGCGTGCGCTCGCGGCCGGTCGAGATCAGGTTGGTCAGCGCGCCGGTGACCTGGGTCACAAGCCCGAGGGTCACCAGATAGGGTGCGCGGAACAGCGCCAGCGCGATGAACAACGCCGTGACCTCCTCCGCGGCGCCACCGATCGTGGCCAGCACGACCGGTCCGCCCGTCAGCACGAGTTGCGCGATCAGCGAGCCGGCGGCGACGCCGCCGAGAAACGCCAGCGGTGAGCCGTCTGTGGCCGCCGGCGCGTCCCGCACGTCGCTGAAGCGGTAGGCCGACGGCCACGCCAGCGCTGCCAGGCCGCCCAGGGCAAGCGCTACACCGAAGCCGACGGCACCGCCGCCGCCGACAATCACCACCGCGGCCAGGACGACGCGTAGCAGGTTCTCGGCGGCGATCACCGCGCCCGTCGCGACGAAGCGGCGCACGCCCGCCAGCCGTCCGCGCACCAGGCCGACGAAGAACGCCCCGACGGTGACGGCGCCGGCCAGCAGCGGGAAGATCGCCCCGCCGGTCAGGAACAACTGCTCGCGTGCGAGCCAGGACACGGCGGCGACGGCCGCTGCGGCACCGCTGATGAGGAGCGTGACGCGGGGCAGCGCCGCGCGCACGGCCGCCGCGTCACCGTCGGCCTGCATCGTGCGGATGATCCAGTGCTGCACAGGGAACGTCAGCACGGCCGCCGACGCGCTCCACAGCGTCCACAGCTGCGCGACCGGGGCCGCGTCGGCGGCGCCGAGGGCGCGCGTCGCCAACGCGAAGAAGGCGTATGCCAGGATGCCGTTGGCCGCGGTGCCGACGAGCAGCGCGAACGAATCTCGTGCAACGCCGCGGCGCGACACGCGCCCGTTGGGCCCGCCGTCGGGTCGCCGGCGTGGTTCCACTACGACTCCGGCGGTCGGCGTTCCTGCAGCGCTTCGGTGAACTCGCCGATCGGGCCCATGTCCAGCAATGTCGCCCGTGGCGTGACCTGGATCTGGCGGTCCGCGAACCCGCGCAACCATTCACCCTGCTGGACGGTGCCGTACTCGAGACCCGGATT
>DASUUK010000078.1 GCA_036374135.1 Euzebyales bacterium | reverse complement strand
GCCTTCTCCGTCGCGAGCTGGGTGCTGTGGGCGGCGTTCGTCGCCGAGTTCGTCGTGCGCATGGTGGTGGCGCCGTCCACCTCCCGGTTCCTCCGTCGCAACTGGTGGCAGCTGGTCTTTCTCCTGCTGCCGTTCCTGCGTTTCTTCCGCATCCTGTCGCGCCTCCGGCTGCGGGCCGTAACCCGGGTCGGTCGCGTGGTGTCGTCGACGGTGCGGGGCTCTCGTGTGGCCGCCCGCGAGCTGACGGGTCGCGTCGGGTGGCTGGCCGCGGTGACCGTCATCATGGTGCTCGCCAGCAGCCAGCTGCTGTTCGAGTTCGCCGGCTACGGTACGTACGCCCTGGCGTTGCACGACGCGGCCTACGCGACGATCGTCGGCGACCCCCTGACCGCAACCGGCGTTCTGGCGCGGGTCATGGAGATCGTCCTGTCGATCTACTCCGTGGTCGTGTTCGCAGCACTCGCCGGCATGCTGGGCGCCTACTTCCTCGAGGTCCGCAGGCCTGACCCGGACGAACCCACGGCACCGGCGTCGAAGGTCACGGCCGACTCGCCCGCGGCCGGGCGTCCCTGATCGGCAGTGTCGCGGTGTCGGCGGGTGGTCCGCCGGCACCGCACCGGAGAGGATCCTCGGTCCGCGGGTGGGAGACCAGGTCGTAGTCGGACAGCGGCCGACGGGCGACCTCCACCGCCTCCACGACCGCGGCTGTTCATCGACGGTCTGGGTCGGGTCTGGTGTAGTGGGTCGATCTCTGCACAAGGCCACGCTGGTGGTGAGCCGGCACAGCCCGGTCAGGAGCATGACATGGGCGCGGGCACCTGAGTCGACCGACGACGAGGGTCACGGGCGCGCGGCGCTACAGCGCCAGCAACACGCCCGTGTAGGCGATGGCTCCGGCGGCGAACGCCCAGAAGTGGCTGCGGCGCTCCTCCGGGAGTTCCTCTTTGAGGACGTTCAAGATCACGCTTCCGGCCAAGAACGCCAGAGGCAG
Source organism: Euzebyales bacterium (assembly GCA_036374135.1). Taxonomy (NCBI): domain Bacteria; kingdom Bacillati; phylum Actinomycetota; class Nitriliruptoria; order Euzebyales; species Euzebyales bacterium. Next base: position 21,552 of record DASUUK010000078.1, on the reverse strand, counting down.
GCCGAGGGCGGCCTCCTCGAGCTCGACCACCAGGCTGACCCCCCAGCCGACAAGCACACCGACCGCGACGATCCACCGGCCCGCACGGTCATACGGTTCCCCATGATGTTCACGCAGCCCCTGGTCGTTGACGATGAAGTGGACGCCCATCGCGAACGCAAAGAGCACAAGCGTCGACAGCGACTCCTCGGCGCGCTCGATCAACAGGTATCCCACGATCGCGTTGTAGAGGGCATACGTCGCGAAGTGCGTCCAGCCGACGAGGTCGGGGGTTGACGCCTCTGACGACTGCTCCTCGGTGCGTCGGGCTGCCAGCTCAAGTCCGTAGAACGTCGCCAGACCGGCCATCGCCAGCAGATATGCGTGCCGCTCGACGAACGGCAGCGCGCCAACCGTCTCGCCGAACTTGTCTTGGATCCGCGCGATCTCGGGCAGCAGGTGAACGAACACGTATGCCACCGAAACGCCGCCGGCCACCGACAGCCACCGATTCCTCGGCACCACCGCCAGCGCCGCGCTGAACACCGCCGCGACGGCGTGCACCGCCGCAAGCGCGACCGCCGCGGCCGCCGCTGCGGCGATCGGACCGTCCATGCACCACCTCCACGAGCCACGACGCAGTCCGCCTTCCCGCACGCAGCCGCCACAAACGGCAGCGGCACCTGGACTCGCCTCGAGGGCCGGTCACCGCGCTCATGCGGCCTCCACGGGCGCGGGGATCGACGACGCGGTCGAGGGCGCGGAGATCGTCGTGCATCTCGCGGGCAGCGGCACGGGCGACGAGGACAAGGCCCGCAACCTGGTGCGGGCGGCGTCGCAGGTCGGGGTGCGGCACCTGGTGTACATCTCGGTCGTCGGCGTCGACAAGGTCCCGGTCGTCAGCCGCGTGGACCGCGCGATGTTCGGCTACTTCGCGTCCAAGCGAGCCGCCGAACGCATCGTGGCCGATTCCGGCCTGCCGTGGACGACGCTGCGCGCCACGCAGTTCCACGACCTGACGCTGACCACCGTGCGGGCCATGGCCAAGCTGCCCGTGGTGCCGGTCCCTTCCGGCTGGCGTTTCCAACCCATCGACACCAGCGAGGTGGCAGCCAGACTCGCCGTGCTCGCCCTCGCTGAGCCGGCGGGCCTCGTGCCGACATGGGCGGGCCACGCGTGTACGAGACGACCGAGCTGGTCCGCAGCTATCTGCGGGCAAGCTCGCTGACGGCATACCCGAGCCGTACGACCTGATGGTGCGCTTCGCCTCCTACACCGCTCTGCGCGCGGGCGAGATCGCGGCGCTGCGCCGCCGCCACTGTCGGGCTTCGGTCCGCCCGCGCCCTACGATTCGGACATGATCGCGGTCGCCCTCGTCGTGTCGTTCGCCGCGATGGTCGCGGTGACCGTCCTGACGCGTCGACCTCCCGCGACGCCCAGCCCCGATCTCGGCACCTACCTCGATCGCTGGAGCGTCGCGCACGACGGTTACGACGCGCGGCCGACCCGGGTGCTGCGTGGCTGGCTGACGCTGATGCACCGTCTGGCACGTCCCATCGCCGACGCCGGCGTGCTGCCCGACGTGGTGACCGTGTGGGCGGTGTGGTCGTCGCTCGTGGTGGTCGCCCTGGCGCGCCCCGGTGGCGGCTGGGCGATCGTTGCCGCGCTGCTGGTCGTCGTGAGCGGCCTGGGCGACGGCCTGGACGGTGCGGTCGCGGTGCTCACGGAGCGGGCGTCACGCTGGGGGTACGTGCTGGACTCCGTCGCCGACCGCGTGACCGAGGGCCTGTTCCTGGTCGCCGCGTGGATCGTCGGCGCCCCGGCATGGCTCGTGGTGTCGACCGGTGCCGTCGTGTTCCTGCTGGAGTACCTACGGGCGCGGGCGGGCAACGCGGGCGCGGACCACGTGCAGACCATCACGGTGGGGGAGCGGCCGTCGCGGATCATCTGCTGCGCCATCGCACTGGCCCTCGCCGGCGTCGATCCGGCCCGCGCGCCGGCGTTGGCCGGCTGGTCGATCGCGATCCTGCTGGCGCTGTCGCTCATCGCCCTGGGCCAGCTCGCGGTCCCGGTCCGCCGCCAGCTGCGCTGACGGTGCACAGCGCGCGGGCCTGAGCGGTCGCCGCTCGGCGCTCCGATCGATGCATCGCCGCTCGCGCGCGTCGCCGGCGGATGGCGGCGGGCGTCAGCCGTTGATCAGGCCCGCGGTGATCTCGGCCGACTTCAGCACCAGTGGCAACCCACCGCCCGGATGGGCCGAGCCGCCCACCAGGTACAGCCCGTCGATCGGTCCGCGGTTGGACGGGCGCATCGTCGCGGCCCGCCAGCCGTTCGACGAGGTGCCGTAGATCGCGCCGCCGATGGCGCCCGTCCGGCGGGCGAGATCGGCGGGACTGATCCACGCGGAGGTCCGGATGCGGTGCCGCACGTCCATGCCCCGTTTGGCCAGCAGGTCGATCACGTGCTCGGCGTACCGCGCCGCCGTGTCTTCGGCGTCCCAGTCGACGGGCCCCTGACGCGCCGCGTTGACCAGCACGAACCAGCCCTCGCCGTCGTCGGGATCGGTGGCGGGATCGCGTGGTGCCGACACGTAGATCGTCGGGTCGGGGACCGGTTGCGGGTCGGATCCGAAGATGGCGTCGAACTCGGCGTCGTAGTCGGCGGTGAACCACACCGTGTGGTGCGGCAGGTCCGGTGTGCGCCCGTCGAGGCCGAGCAGGACCACGAAGCCGGACAGGGACGGCTCGGCCCGCTCGACCTCGCGACGCCATTTGGTCGCGTTCGGGTGCTCGAGCAGGCGCCCGTAGAGCGTGCGCGCCTCGGTGTTGGCGACCACGACGTCGGCGGGGATGCGCGTCCCGTCGCTCAACGTGACGCCGGTCACGCGGTCGCCACCGGTCGCGACGGCGTCGACGCGCGCGCCGGTGTGCACCTGGCCGCCGTGGGCTCTGATGCGGTCCGCCAGCACCCGCGCGATGCGATGCAGACCGCCGGGCACGTACCAGGCGCCGGTCGTCTGCTCGAGCCATGGGATGGTGGCCAGCACGGCGGGCGCGCGGCGGGGATCCGACCCTGTGTAGGTCGCGTAGCGCTCCAGGAACTGCTGCTGGTGTGGGCTGTGCAGGTACTGCTGCCCGATGCCGCGCAGGGAGCGGTGCGGGGCGATCTTCTGCAGGTCGGTCAACCGTCGTGCCTGGTTCGCCAGGCCGCTGACAGTCGACTGCGGCTGCGAGAGCACCGGGCCCTCGATGGCCTCCCACATGCGAGCGGCGCGCTCCATCAGTCGCGTCCACGCGGCACCGGTTCCCAGTCCCAGCGCGGTGTCGAACGAGCGGCGCATGCGGTCGCGGTCGGCGTGGGCGTCGAGCGTCCTGCCGTCGGCGAAGTGGTAGCGCGCGATCGGGTCGACGGGCTCCAGCTCGAGCGTCGGCGTGTCACCCTCACCCGCCGTCGCCTCCAGGGTCGCGCGCAGCGTCTCCGGCCAGGTGAGCAGTGCCGGCCCCGTGTCGAAGCGGAAGCCGTCCAACTCCTGCACACCGAGCTTGCCGCCGACGACGTCGGCCTGTTCGAACACGGTGACGTCGTGGCCGTGTGCGGCGAGCCTGGCCCCGCACGCCAGTCCGCCGACGCCGCCGCCGATCACGGTCACCCGGCTCATGTCCGCCTCCCCATCCCTGCTCCTTGTGCCCGCGGGCCGGTCACGACGGGTCGTCCGCTCCACTCCAGCGTGCCGCGTCGATGGCCCAGCAGGCTGCGGGTGGTGAGCCACAGCAACGCGGCGACCGACAGCGGGTGGGCGACCGCGTCCGTCGGGCGACCACCTGTCCGCAGCGCCGTCGCGACACGGCCGGCCACACCCAGACCGTAGCCGAGCGCCGCCCGGCGTGCGGTCACGTTGTCCCCGCGCCGCAACGCGCGGGCGAAGGCGACCACCGGGTGGACGTACAACCACGCCAGCACCGCCATGACGCCGACCGCGCCGCCCGGGGAACCGAACGCCGCCCACAGGCTCTTGGTGTAGCCGGCGACCACCTCGTGATCGGACCTGTACATCTCGCACGTCGCCAGCGCGGTCCCGTCGGCGACCCCGGCGCGCAGGCCCGCCTGCTTGCAGGCGCGGGCGAGCGCGAGATCATCGAGCACATCACGTCGCACCGCGGCGTGCCCACCCGCCTTGCGGTACGTCGCGGCGGTGCACGCCAGCACCTGCCCGTTCGCCGCAGTCAGCGATGGTCGCGGTGACGCCTCCGCCAGTCGCAACGGCAGGAACGTCAGCCACGACCACTGCAGCAGCGGTTGCACGAGCCGTCCCAGCACACCTGTCGCGACCTGACGCGGATACGGAGACACCAGATCCATGCCCTCGTCGAGCAGCGCCACGGTGGCTGCCACGGCGTGGGGTTCGAGCACGACGTCGGCGTCGACGAAGACCAGCACCTCACCGACCGCGGCGTCGGCCAGTTGCGCGCAGGCCCACGGCTTGCCCAGCCAGCCGTGCGGTGTCGGCACGCCGGTCAGCACGCGCAGCCGCGGATCCTCCGCCGCGGCATGTGCGACGGCGTCGGCCGTGCCGTCGGTGGATCCGTCGTCGAGGACGAGCACCTCGAGATCATCCCAGCCGGTGCCCAGCACGGACCGCACGCACGGGCCGATGCGGTCGGCCTCGTCGCGTGCGGGGATCAGCACGCTGACCCGTCGTGACGGTGGCGTGCCGGGCGGCGGACGACGGAGCAGCGCCGCGTTGGCCAACGTGTGGCCCAGCAGACCCGCGGCGACGCCGGTGCGCAGGGCCAGCGGGGAGCCGGGGCGCAGCACCGTGCCGTCCCGGTGCCGATCTCGGCGGGAGCGCCGGGGGCCCGGGCTCATCGACGGGCACGTGGGAGCGCGAGCACGACCACGCCCATGCCGATGCCGCCGAGGGCGGCCGACACCGGCAGGTCGAAGAACACGGCGTGTGCCATGACCGACGACGCCCAGGTCCACACGTACAGCGCCAGTGGCACGCGGTCGTCGGCCACCGCCGGCTCGGGTTGGCTGAGCGCGCGCAGCACCAGCATCATCACCGTGGCGACGGCGAACCACGCCGCGTAGTTCGTGACCGGGATGCCCGCCAGCGCCGGTCCGGTCGTGGACCACTCCCAGTGGCCCGCCTGCACCATCTGTGGATCCAGGAACAGGTCCCACGAGGCCAGCGCCCACCCGCCGACCACCGACCGCCGCAGGGCGCCGCCACCGATGACCTCACTGACGACGTAGGCGGGGTAGGCCATCATCGTCCACGCCAGCGCGACCACCAGGGGCACGCCGAGCAGTTGCGCGCCGAGCGAGTCGAGGTAGCGGTACTCGCCGAACGGCAGGCCGGTGCTCACGCCGACGGCCTCGATCGCCAGTCCGCCGAGGGCCGTCGTGGCGAACAGCGCGACCGCGAACACCGCGCCCCTCCAGACCAGCGCGTGGCTCAGTGATGCGGCGGCGAAGCACAGCACGATCAGGATCGTCAGCCTGTCGCGTGCCGTGCCCTGCGGGACCAGCGGGTACGCGATCTGCAGCGCGACGACGGTCGTCGCCAGCGCGGCCGGGACCACGCGCGCGGCGGTCGCCGACGTCGCACGGTCCAGCGGTCCGTGCACATGGCTCAGGCCCACGGGCGCCACCACCGTCGACGCCGGTCCCCGAGCAGCACCCGGGCCGCCGATCGTCCGCTCGCGCCGAACACGCCACCGCCGGGATGCGTCGACGCGCCGGTCAGGTACAGGCCGTCGACAGGCGTGCGGTACCCCGACAGGTCGTAGGTCGGCCGCCACGAGAACATCTGCGCGAGGTTCATCTCGAGGTGCATGACGTTGCCGCGTCGCAGGCCCAGCTCCCGCTCGAGCTCGAGCGGCGTCTGGACGTGCATGAGCTCGACGCTGTCGGCGAACCCCGGCGCCGCGCGGTCGACGGCGTCGACCAGCTTGCGGCCCTCACGCTCGGCGATGTCATCCCAGTGCTCGCCGGTGGACAACTCATAGGCGTGCCACTGCGCCCAGATCGTGATGTTGTGCTTCCCGGGCGGCGCGATCGTGTCGTCGAACGCCGAGAACGTCATGACCAGCGGGATCGGTTCGGTCGGCGGACGCCCCAGCAGGTAGTCGGCCCAGGCCGCGCGCAGTGCGTGCCGCGACGGCGCGAGCAGCTGCATGCCGCCCCACGCCTCAGGGCCGGCCGCTGACGGGTAGGACGGCAGCGCCGACGTCCCGAGGCGCACCACCATCCCGATGCCGTTGCCCACGCTGACCTTCCGTGCCGTGCCGTTCAGCAGCTGGCCGCCCAGCAGGTCGACCGTCTCGAGGATGTGGCAGCCGGCGACGACGGCACGGCAGGGGATGCGGTCGCCGGTGGCCGTCTGCACGGCGTGCACGCCCGACGCGCCGACCTCGACCCGGGTGGCCGGGTCGCCGAGGCGCAGCGTGCCGCCGTCGGACGCGAACCGGCCCGCCAGCGCGACCGACAACATGCCCGACCCGCCGACCGGATGCCCGGGCGGCAGGTGGTGCATGACCATGTTCCAGGCGACCAGCTCGGCGGTGGCGGGCTGGTGGACCGGTGGACCAGACTGCGCTCCCATCCAGGCGAGCGCGGTCTTGAGCCGCTCGTCGGTGAAGTGCAGGTCCAACAGCTCGTCGCCCGACATCAGGAACTGGCGACCGAGCTCCACGGACGGCACCTGTGACAGGCGGCCGATGGCGGCCATGTTGCGCAGCAGGTGGCGCCACGTCGGGGGTCGCTGGAACGCGTCGAAGACCTTGAGGTTGTAGGCGCCCCACGTGGTCGCGAAACCGTGGTAGGCATCCGCTTCGGCGTCGCCACAGACCTTCGCGATCGACTGGCAGGCCTGGTCCAGGTCGACGTGCAACGCGATCGCCTCGTCGCCGAACGGGGCGTAGCCCCACGGGTCGAGGTCCTGGTACACGAGGCCGTGCGCTGACAGGTCGAGGTCCTCGACGATCCCCGTGTGCCGCACCATGATGTGGGCGCTGGAGCCCACGTCCATGAGGTAGCCGGGGAAGCGCTCGACGGTCGACACCGCGCCGCCGACGACGTCACGTCGTTCGACGACCTCGACATCCAGGCCCTCACGCGCCAGGTAGCACGCGGCCACCAGGGCGTTGTGGCCCGCTCCAATGACCACCACGTCTCGCACGGCGGCCAATACTACGCGGGTCGATGGTCAGGCATCCGCAGGTCGCGGACGGACGTGTCTCATCGCAGCGGATCGTCGCCGAACACCGTGCCGCCGTGCGCCGTGACCGCGAACCGGGCGAACAGTTCCTCGCCGTACCAGCGTTCGGCCGCGCTGCGTCCGATGACGTCGCGGTGCGCAGCTCCCTGGTAGGCGAACGCCCGCATGGCGCCGGCCGAGTCCCACAGGCTGAACGTGCCCTGCAGGCCCAGTGGCGCCTCGCCGATGCCCAGCCGCAGGCGCAACCCGGGGGCGGTGGCCAGGTCGGCGTTGACCGCTGCGACCGATCGCCAGAACCGCGGGGCTGTCGACCAGCGCAGCCGTGCACGGGTCAGCGCGGCGACCGGTCCGGTGGTCCGCGCGCGTCGGGCATCCGCGCCGCGGCCGTGGTGTGTGCCGTTCATGCCGAACGGGCGGCGCCGCGACCAGGACCCCGTCGTCCGCAGCGTGCGCAGCTGGGCCCACCAGTGCTCGTCCGCGAGGTCGCTCCAGCCGCCGACGACTGGCGACGATGATCCGAAGCGATCCGCGGCCGCCTCTGACGGCCACACCGTCAGCACCGCCCAGCGGCGCAGGTCGGCGTCACGGGCGTCGAACGTCCGTCCGTCGCCGGTGCCCAGCAGCTTCCAGAACACCGGCGCCGCGCGGCGCAGGCGCCACCGGTCGGTCGCCATGCGCCCGATCGCCTGCGGCACCGCGCGTGCCGGCACGGTGAACAGGTCCAGTCGGGTGGCGGGCTCCGTCGTCACAGACCCCATCTTCACACCGTCCGGCGGCGCGGCTCAGCACGCCGCCGCCATGGCGGTGATCGCCGACCATCCGCTCGCCGAGCCGATGGCGAGGGACGGCTCAGGGTTGTCCCCGAGAGGCCCCTGGGGGAGCCGTCGCATGCCGGGGGTGCCTCCCGACAGACGCCGACCCGGACGGTTCCTACCTTCGACATCGTCACTGTCCGGCCGTCGAAGGACCCGACGGAGGTCGTCCGTCACTCCCAGGATGGATGACAGGATCGTCTTCGAAGTGGATGACGCGGCCGGTGACATCGATCACAGTGCCACGAGACCCGCACCGCGAAGGAGCTGGACATGTCCTCGCCCCACTCGGCCGTTGCCGGCAGCGCCTCCCGCGCCACCGATGACACGAGCCATGCCGCCCGCTGCATCGACCTGGTCAAGCAGTACGGGCAGGGCAGCACGGCCGTCCACGCGCTCGATGGTGTGACGCTCGGGTTCCCCCGCGGCGCGTTCACCGCGGTCATGGGCCCGTCCGGGTCCGGCAAGTCGACCCTGATGCACTGCATGGCCGCGCTGGACACCCCGACGTCGGGCACCGTGTTGATCGGCGACACCGACGTCACGACGCTGTCCGACCGCGAGCTCACGGTCCTGCGCCGCGACCGCATCGGCTTCGTGTTCCAGGCGTTCAACCTGCTGCCCACCCTGTCGGCGGCCGAGAACATCGTGCTGCCGCAGCGGCTCGGTGGGCGTGCCGCCGACGCGTCGTGGCTCGACACCGTCGTGGGCACCCTGGGACTCGGCGACCGTCTGTCGCACCGGCCCGCCGAGCTGTCCGGCGGTCAGCAGCAGCGCGTGGCGATCGGTCGCGCGCTCGCCGGGCGCCCCGAGATCGTCTTCGCGGACGAGCCCACCGGCAACCTCGATTCGGCCAGCGGTGCGGAGCTGCTCGGCTTCATGCGCCGGTCCGTCGACGAGTTCGACCAGACGGTCGTCATGGTCACCCACGACCCGATCGCCGCCGGCTACGCCGACGCCGTCGTGTTCCTCGTCGACGGGCGCGTGGTCGACGAGATGCACGCACCGACCGCCGACCGCGTGATCGACCACATGAAGCAGCTGGGTGGCTGAGGCACTGTGACCGCCATCCTTCCACCAGCCCGACGGAACATCGAGGTCTAGACCATGTGGCGCGCCACCCTCTCCAGCCTGCTCGCACACAAGCTGCGCCTGGCGCTCACGACGCTGGCGATCGTGCTCGGCGTCGCGTTCGTCGCCGGCACGCTGATCTACACCGACACGGTCCGGTCATCGTTCGACTTGGTCTTCGGCCAGATCAGCGGGTCGATCGACCTCAGCGTCCGCGGCCTGTCCCAGCTCGGTGACGCCGACGGTGGCGACCCGTTCGCCGACCAGCGTCCCGAGGTCCCACCGGCGGTCGCCGACACGATCGCGGAGGTCGAAGGCGTCGCGGCCGTCGAGCGCAACGTCGAGGGCATCGCCCAGATCGTCGGCGACGACGGGCAGCCGCTGACCACCGGCAACGGCCCGCCCGCGCTCGGGTTCAATGCCCCGCTGGTCGAGGAGCTGGCGCCGAGCGAGTTGCGCCGTGGCCGTTACCCCACCGCCGACGACGAGGTGACGATAGACGCCGGTACCGCCGCCGATCAGGGCATCGCCGTCGGTGACGCCGTGGCGATCGCCGCCAACGGTCCCGTGACGGAGTACGAGATCGTCGGCATCTTCGGCTTCTCGGGCGGCGTGGACAACCTGGCCGGCGCTCCGGTGTCGTTGTTCTCACCGGATCACGCGTTCGATCTGTTCAGCGTGGACGACGGCTACGCGAGCGTCGACGTGCTGGCGGTCGACGGCGCGCGCCTCGACGATCTGCAGGACCGCATCGGGGCGGCCGTCGGTGCGGACTACGAGGTCATCACGAGTGACCAGCTCGCCGCGGAGCAGCAGGCGGCCGCCGACGTGATCCTCGGCTTCCTGAACACCGGCCTGCTGGTGTTCGCAGGGGTCTCCCTGCTGGTCGGAGCGTTCCTGATCAACAACACGTTCGCGATCATCGTGGCACAGCGCTCCCGCGAGCTCGCGCTGCTGCGCGCGGTCGGCGCCAGCCGTCTGCAGGTCATGGGCTCGATGCTCGCGGAGGCGTTGGTCGTCGGTGTGCTCGCGTCCGGCGTCGGTCTGGGCCTGGGTGCGCTCGTCGCCATCGGCCTGCGCGCGCTGCTGACGGCCTTCGGCATCGACATCCCCAGCACCGAGCTGGTGTTCGCCGCTCGCACCGGCCTGGTGGCCGGCACGCTCGGCATCGTGGTCACGGTGCTGTCGGCGCTGGTGCCGGCCGTCAAGGCACTGCGGGTGCCGCCGGTCGCGGCCATGCAGGCGGTCGCGGTCGGCGACCCGTCCGGATCCGGACGGGTGCGCACGACGGTGGGGCTGCTGCTAGCCGTCGTCGGCCTCGCGCTGCTCGGGCTCGGGCTGTTCCGTGAGGCCGGGTTCCCGGTGGTCATCGGTGGCGCGATGGCGCTGCTGCTGGGCGCCGCGCTGCTGGCGCGCTTCGTCACGCGTCCGCTGCTGCGTGTGATCGGCTGGCCGGTCGACCAGCTCGGGATCCGCGGCACCCTGGCGCGCGAGAACTCGATCCGCAACCCCCAGCGCACCGCCTCGACGGCGGCGGCGTTGATGATCGGCCTGGGCCTGGTGACGTTCGCGCTGATCTTCGGCGCCTCGCTGCGCGAGTCGACGACGCGGACGATCGACGAGCAGTTCGTCTCGGACCTCCAGGTGCGACCGTCGGACTTCTCGACCTTCCCGACCGACGTGGAGGACGACGTCGCGGCGCTGCCCGAGATCGCGGCCACGACCGACATGCGCTTCGCCCAGATCGGCATCGACGGCCGTGCGGGCGGCGCCGCCGGCATCGAGCCCGACGAGCTCGATGCGGCCTGGCGACTCGAGGCGACGGACGGCTCGCTCGACGACTTCGACCGCGGCGGCATGCTGGTCACCGACGACGCGGCCGAGCGGCTGGGCATCGGCGCCGGCGACGCCCAGCCCGTGATCTTCCCCGAGACCGGCGAGCAGGACCTGCCCGTGCGTGCGGTGGTCGACGGCAGCGGCCTGGACTTCGACTACCTCATCGACGAGGACACGCTGCTGGCCAACGGTGCGGACGAGGGCATCTTCACGCTGTACCTGACGGTCGCCGACGGCGTCAGCGTCGAGGCGGCTCGCAGCGCCGTCGAGGGGGTCACCGACGACTACCCGTCGCTGCAGGTGCAGGACAGCGAGCAGTTCAAGGAGGAGATCGCCGGCCAGGTCGACCAGTTGCTCGGCCTGATGACCGCGCTGCTGGGCCTGTCGATCCTCATCGCGCTGTTCGGCATCGGCAACACGCTGAGCCTCAGCGTGTTCGAGCGGACCCGTGAGCTGGGCCTGCTGCGCGCTGTCGGCGCGACACGACGCCAGGTCCGCTCGATCGTGCGGTGGGAATCGGTCCTCATCGCCGTCCTCGGTGCCGTCTTCGGCATCGTCGTCGGCACCGTGTTCGGATGGATGACCGTGCTGGCGCTCGCCGACCAGGGCCTGTCCACGTTCGCCTTCCCCACTGGTCAGGTCGCCATCGCGGTGATCGCGGCGGCCGTCGCCGGCACCGTCGCCGCATGGCTGCCCGCGCGCCGTGCGTCGCGCGTCGACATCCTCCGCGCGGTCGCGACCACCTGAGACCGGCGGGCGGGGTCGGCCGATCTCAGGTCGCCGGCCGCCCCGCACGGCGTCGGCCGCCCACGGCGTCGGCGGACGCGGGCGGCCCGTCGTGCGTGGGTCAGGCCGAGACCAGCAGCGCCTCGACCTGCGACCGGGTCGGCAGGCTCGGCTCGGCGCCGTTGACCGTGGACGAGTAGGCGCCGGCCGCGTTGGCCAGCCGCACCGCGTCGGCCAGCGATGAACCCTCGGCGATCGAGATCGCCAGCGCGGCGTTGAAGCTCGCGCCGGCCGCCGTGATGTCGGTCGCGTCGACCGGCGGGGGAGGTGCGCTGCCCTCGCCGTCCTCGTCGCACCACGCGGCGCCGTCGGCCCCCATGGTGACGACGGCCGCGCACCCCTCGTGGTACAGGCGCCGGGCGAGCTCGACCCCGTCGACGTCGGCGTTGACGTCGAGCAGGCGCCGTGCCTCGTAGCGGTTGAGCGAGATCACCGTGGCCCCGTCGAGCAGCGCATCGGTCAGCTCCTCGACCGGGGCCGGGTTGAGGAGCACCTGACCGCCACGGCTGCGGATGATCCGTGCCGCGTGGCACGACGTGGCGGCGCTGACCTCACCCTGGAGCATCAGGATGTCGCAGTCCGGCAGATCGGCGCAGTGGGCCGCAGCCAGCAACCGGTTGGCGCCCGGGTACTGCACGTAGCCGACCGCGCCGTCAGGGGTGATCAACGGGACGGCGACCGCCGTGGGGGTGCCGCGCAGCTGGACGACGCGGCTGGCATCGACGTGCTCGCGCTCGAGCGCCGTGAGGAACGCGTCGCCGTACGGGTCGCGACCCACGGCGCCGATCATGCTGACCACGGCCCCCATGCGGGCGAGGGCGACGGCGTGGTTGTAGCCCTTGCCGCCCCGGAACCGTGCGAAGTCCGACGCGATGATGACATCTCCGGGTCCCGGACGGACCGCAACCTTGAAGGCCAGGTCCATGACCAGCGAACCCACGACGACGGCCCGGACGGCCATCCTTCATTCTCCTACGCGCGACGGCTCGGTACACCACCCACGCAGGGCGGGCCGACAGGACGTCATCGTACCCCTTGGCGCGATCGTCGTGAAAAGGGTTACGTATCCGCATTCGGTGGATGTCCGTGGCTCCTCCGACCCGGCCGTCGCCGCCTTGCGCGGCGACGGTCAGCGACGCCGGTACAGGGCGCCCGCGGGATCGAACCCGCCCCACGTGAGGACGCTCGAGCCGGTCCACACGGCGGGCCTCGGTGGTCCCGGAGCGATCGGCGCGGGCGGGAGGCGCTCCCATCGGCGTGACGCCACGTCGAGGTAGGCCCCGCTGGCCGTCAACCGGTTCCACACCAGCAGGCCGCGCCCCGTCCACAGGCCGTCCACCTGCCGGGACAACGCCAGCGGCGGGGGAGGCGCGTCACGCCAGCGGGTTCCGTCGAGCACCGCCGCCGCGCTGGTCCCGCCGGGCGGGCCGACGGCGGTCACGACGAGTCCGTCGCCCTCGACCGCGCCGAGGATCCGTACCGACGTGGGGTCGTCCAACAGCGCCGGCGCAGGCGGGCGCGCCCACCGTGGTGGCCGGCGGTCGAGATCGAGCGTCGCCAGCGCGCCACGGCTCTGAGCCGCCCTGGTCGCGATCATGACCCGGGCCCCGTCGGTCGCGACCAGGTCGCCGGGAGCGAACCGGACCGGCGGGTCGGGCAGGCGTCGCCAGGAGGCTGCGTCGACGTCGAGCACGGCGACGGTGGGCGTCGTCCCGACGGCACCGCGTGCGAGCGCCACCGTCACGACGTGACCACCGCCGCCAACGACCTGATCGGTGAGGACGTCTTCGCGTGCGAGCGGCGGCGCTGGCAGCGTGGTCCACGCTCCACCGTCGACGTCGAACCGGTGCGTGACGTCCGCCGACACGATGACGAGGTCACGGCCCGCTGAGACCGCACGCGTCACCGTGCCGTCGTCGATGTCGGTCGCCGGCAGCCGTCGCCAGGTGCCGTCCTGCGGGTCGAACAGGCCGCCGTCGGTCAGCGGGAGCCCGAGGACGTCGAACCCGCCCCACACGGCCACGCGGTCGCCCGCTGCGATCATGGTGTGCGCGACCCGCGGCGCCAGCGGTGCGGCGGGTAGCACGCGCCACAGGCCCGCCCGGGGTCGCGTCCATGCCACCGCCATCGGATCGGATGCGACCGCTGTCGGCCCAGGGACAGCGCCGCGATCATCGGATCGTCGGGCGACCTGTAGCCCGGCCGGGTCTCGATCGACGGCCAGGGCGAGCACTGCGGCCACCGCCGCCGCGGCGGCCACGGCGAGCAGGATGGTCCGCGAGCGCCCACCGGTACGGCGCGGCGGCTCCCATCCGCTCACGGCGCGGGGCGCGCCGCGCCACGACAACGGCGACGGCCCGCACCGTCGCAGGTGCGGGCCGTGGCGTCTCGGCTCGTGGGTCGCCCTACCGCAGCGCCTCGCCCGACTCCATGTCGAAGAAGTGCAGGTAGTCGGTGCGGAACCCCACGTCGACGCGGTCGTCGATCTTGGGCGGGTCGCCCGGCTCGAAGCGGCCGGTGAAGACCTGGCCGCCCTCGCGTCCCGCCCGCTGCAGCTCGGCGAACGCCTCCTCGTCGTCGATCGCCTCGCGCATGTCGTCGGTGATGATCGGCGGCGCCGACGTCCCGAAGTGCACCAGCATCTCGGCGCCCAGCTGCTCGACCAGGGTCACCCGGCGTTCGGGCCAGATGAGCTCGTCGGGTGTGTCGCCCCGGGCCGGGAAGAAGTGCTCGGGGCGCATGCCGATCGCGACCTGCTTACCCTCGTAGTCCTTGATCCTGGGATAGCGGTCGATCGCGCCGTCGTGGACGTCGAGGACGGTCGGGTTGTCACCGGTGCCGATCGACACCTTGTACTGGCCGTTCTCCTTGTAGAACTTCGCCTCGGCGAAGTTCATCGCGGGCGAGCCGATGAACCCGCCGACGAACAGGTTGTCGGGGTTGTCGTAGAGGTGCTGCGGCGAGTCGGCCTGCTGGAGCACGCCGCGCTTGAGGACCGCGACCCGGTCGCCCATGGTCATGGCCTCGACCTGGTCGTGGGTCACGTACAGCGTGGTGACGCCCAGCTTGTTCTGCAGCTCGGCGATCTGGCCACGCATCGCGACGCGGAGCTTGGCGTCAAGGTTCGACAGCGGCTCGTCCATCAGGAACGCCTGCGGCTCACGGACGATCGCGCGGCCCATGGCCACGCGCTGCCGCTGACCACCCGACAGCGCCTTGGGCTTGCGGTGCAGGTACTCGGTCAGGTCGAGGGTCTCGGCCGCCTCCTTGACCCGCTTGTCGATCTCTTCCGAGGACTCCTTCGCCAGCTTGAGCGCGAAGCCCATGTTCTCGGCGACCGTCATGTGGGGGTACAGCGCGTAGGACTGGAACACCATCGCGATGTCCCGCTCCTTGGGCGTCAGGTTGTTGACGACCCGGTCGCCGATGATCATCTGACCCTCGGAGATCTCCTCGAGCCCGGCGCACATCCGCAGCGCGGTGGACTTGCCGCACCCGGAGGGCCCGACGAGGATCATGAACTCGCCGTCCTCGATCTCCAGGCTCATGTCCTTCACGGCCTCGGTGCCGTCCGGATAGCGCTTGGTCACGCCGTCATACACGACTTTGGCCATGTTCTGTCACACCTCGCTGTTGGGTCCACTTGGTCTGCCGCGCGCTGTGACCGTCAGGCGAGCGACGGCGCATGGTGCATCATCGCCCGAGTTCAGTGCTACCGCAAGGGTTTACACACGCGGCATCAGGTGTGTGCCCACGATCGCGAGGGCGCAATCACAGACCGGTTATCACAGGTCGTCCACGGGTCAGACGGCGTGCGCGGTGACAGGCGAGCGGTTGGGGCCGGTGGTCGCGCGCACGACGAGCCGGGTGGGCATCACCACGCTGGTCACGTCGTCGTCGGCGGCCGTGCCCCGCATCAGATCGAGCAGCAGGGTGGCCGCGGTCTCGCCCTGGCGCATCGCCGGCTGCGAGATCGTCGTCAGGTCGGTGTACGCCGCCATGTCGTGGTCGTCGAAGCCGACGACGGAGATGTCGCCGGGCACCTGCAGGCCAGCGTCGCGCACGGTCTTGAGCGCCCCGATGGCCATCTCGTCGGATTCCGCAAAGACCGCTGTCGGCGGCCTGTCGACGCCCAGCAGTTGGGCCATCGCCTCGGCGCCGCCCTGCAGCGCGAAGTTGCCCGGCACGATCAGTTCCTCGCGCACCTCCAGCCCGGCGTCGGTCAGCACGCGCTCGTAACCCTCGCGACGGTGCAACGGCGCCGTGAACGCCAGCGCCTGCGGCGGCAGGTGGCTGATCAGGCCGACCCGGCGGTGACCGAGGTTGACGAGGTGGCGCGTCGCGGTCGCCGCCGCCTCGACGTTGTCGATCGTCACAGAAGGCGCGCACGGCGACGCCACGCCGACGGTGACCAGCGGGCCCCGCTCGCACATGCCGCGCAGATCGTCATCCGACATCGGGAGGTCGACCACGATCAGTCCGTCGACCCGTTTGCTGAAGTGGGTGTCGTCAGCGAACCGCCGCATGGCGCCCTCATCGGGTACGCCGTAGAGCAGTACGTCGTAACCGTTTGCCGCCAGGACAGCCTCGGAGCCCGCGACGACCTGCGTGAAGAACCACTGGGTCAACAGCGGGACCGCCATCCCGACCGTCATCGTGCGTCCCGCCGCCAGCCGTGACGCGTGTGGATGTGCGACGTACTGGAGCTCGGCGGCGGCCTTGAGCACCCGGTCCCGCGTGGCCGGTGAAACGTTGGGAAGTCCCCGAATCGCCCGGCTCACGGTCGCCACCGACACCCCCGCGAGCTGGGCGACGTCACCGATGCTCGCGCTCACAGCTTGTGCTCCCGTTCATGCTGAGGGCCGCCTTGAGCGTAGGGCCCGACCCGGGATTGGGCAATGGCCGGAAGCCTCGCTTCGGCGTTCAGGGAGCCCAGCCACGTGGTACAAGCGGTTTCAACAGGGGCGCACACAAGATCGGAGCGCGGAACGTCGATGGATGCGAGGGCAGCGGACGACCGTGCCGTCGAGCTGTTCCGACGGCGCCACGGGCGTGATCCGGAGGTGCTCGTCCGCTCGCCGGGCCGCGTGAACATCATCGGCGAGCACACCGACTACAACGACGGCTTCGTACTTCCGGCGGCCATCGATCGCGGGGTGTGGATCGCCGCGTCGGCCACGCACGAACCGGTCGTCGATCTGGTGTCCGAGGGGTTCGAACCGGTGCTGCTGCCGCTGCACGGCGGCGACCGGCCCGAGGGTTGGGGGATCCATCCCGTCGGCATCGCGGCCGTGCTGCGTGAGGCCGGGCGCGATCTGCGGGGCTGGCACGGCGCGATCGCCAGCGACCTGCCGCCCGGCGCCGGCCTGTCGTCGTCGGCGGCCCTCGACCTCGCGCTCGCCCGTGCGTTCCACGCCGTGTCCGGGTTCGACTGGGACCCGGTCACGATGGCCCGCGTCGGGCAGCGGGTCGAGAACGACTGGCTCGGCGTGGCGTCCGGGATCATGGACCAGGTGGCCTGCGCGTCCGGTCGCGCGGGCCACGCGCTGCTGCTGGACTGCCGGTCCCTGGACATCACCCCGGTCGCGCTGCCGTCGGACATCGCGCTGGGCGTCCTGGACACCGCCACCCGCAGGGAACTGACGACATCGGAATACAACGACCGGCGCAAGCAGTGCGAGGAGGCCGCCGCGGCGCTCGGCGTCGACTCGCTGCGCGACGTCACAACCGACGACCTCGACGCCCGCGGCTCCACGCTGGCCCCGGTGCAGCTGCGCCGGGCGCGGCACGTGGTGACCGAGAACGAGCGCACGCTGCATATGGTGCAGGCGCTCGGGGATGGAGACCTCCAGCGTGCTGGTGCGCTGCTCGACGCGGGCCACCGCAGCCTGCGTGACGACTTCGAGGTGTCCAGCGACGCGCTCGACGTCCTGACCGACGCCGCCCGTGCGTCGGTGGGCTGCCGCGGCGTCCGTCTGACCGGCGGTGGGTTCGCCGGGTGTGCGGTCGCGCTGGTCGACCGCGATGCGGCCGACGACTTCGTGATCGAGGTCACACAACGGTACGAGCGTCGCACGGGACGCTCCGGGCCCGCGTACATCTGCCACGCGACCGACGGCACCAGCCACACGCGGTTCGGCGACGGGTCGTGAGCCTGGCCGGGTCGCGAGAGGCCGCCACCGGGCCGACCGGCCGCCGTCGGCTGCTCCACTACGAACCGCCCACCGGCTGGCTCAACGATCCCAACGGGCTCGTCCATCACGACGGCGAGTGGCACCTGTGCTACCAGCACCACCCGGCGTCGTCGGACTGGGGACCCATGCATTGGGGGCACGCCGTCAGCACCGACCTGACGACGTGGACCGACCTGCCGATCGCGCTGCATCCCGACGAGCACGGTGCCGTCTACTCGGGCTCGGGTGTCGTCGACCGCCACGGCACGGCCGGCTTCGGCGAAGGCGCCCTCGTGGCGATCTACACGCAGTTCACCCCGACGAGCCAGGTCCAGAGCATCGCCGGATCGGTCGATCGCGGGCGGACGTGGCAGGTGCACGACGCCAATCCCGTGCTACCCCAGCCGGCGGGGCTCGTGGACTTCCGTGACCCCAAGGTGTGCTGGTACGACGATGGGCGGGGCGGCGGGCACTGGGTGATGGTGCTCGCCGCGGGTGGTGACGCCCGGTTCTACGTCTCGCGCGACCTGGTCGCCTGGGAACCCGCCGGCGTGTTCGCGCCCGAGCCCGGCAGGCCGTACGGCGTGTGGGAGACCCCGGACCTGTTCCCGCTGCCTGTTGACGGGGGCGATCCGTGGTGGGTGCTGTCGGCGGGCGCGGCCGAGCACGGCCCGGCCGGTGGATCAGCCACGCGCTACTGGACCGGGACGTTCGACGGCGACGCGTTCGTGGCCTACGGCTCGTCGCGGTGGGCCGATCACGGGGCCGACTTCTATGCGGCGCAGTCGTGGTCGGACGTGCCCGACGGCCGGCGGGTCTGGGTGGCGTGGATGAGCAACTGGGCCTACGCGGCGCACGTGCCGGCGCGCGCCGCTCGCGGGCAGATGACCCTGCCACGACAGCTGCGCCTGGTCGCCGCGGGATCCGGTCGTCCCGCGCTGGCACAACGACCCGTCGACGAGCTCGACGCGCGTCTCGGCCGACCGGAGGTCATGACCATGGGCCGCGGGGTCGCGCTCGACCATCACGCGGCACGCGTCACGGTGCGCTCGTCCGGCAGCGGACGCGCCGTCGTCGACGTCGCGAGCGGCACCGGCGGCGCGCGCATCGTGCTCGACGTCGGGGAGGCGACGCTGTCGGTCCGGCGCACGGACGGCGCGGGTGTGGGCCACCAGTTCGCCGGAACGCACGTCGCGCCGCTGGCGCGTTCGGGCGCCGTCGACATCGACGTCTGGATCGACCACGCGTCGATCGAGGTGTTCGCGGACAGCGGTCGCGTGTGCGTGACCGATCTGGTGCCCGATCTCGCCGCCGGCGGCCGCGTCGTGGTCACGGTCACCGGCGAGGGCGACGCCGAGCTGCGCACGGTCGCGGCCGACGATGCGCCCTGAGGTCGCGGCACTGCTGACCTGCCCGACCTGCGGCGGGCGGCTCGCGAGGGGTGACGGCGCGCTACGGTGCGTCGCCGGTCACAGCTTCGACATCGCGCGCCAGGGGTACGTGCACCTGCTGCCGGGCGGCGGTGACACGGCATCGGCCGACACCGCCCGGATGGTCGCGGCCCGCGCGGACGTCTTCGACGCCGGGCACATGGCGCCGCTGACGGCGGCGGTCGTCGACGAGGTGCGCTCCGCCGCCCCGCCGCCCGGCGCGGTGGCCGATGTGGGCGCGGGCACCGGCCACCACCTCGCGGCGGTGTTGGACGCACTGGACGGTCGCCCGGGACTGGCGATCGACCGGTCGAAGCACGCGGCCCGTCGTGCGGCGCGCGCTCACCCGTGGGCCGGTGCGATCGTCGCCGACGCCTGGGCACGGCTACCGGTCCGCGACGGGGTCATGGCCGTCGTGCTCTCGATCTTCGCTCCGCGGCATGGTGCGGAGTTCGCCCGCGTGCTGGCTCGGGGCGGCACCGTGGTGGTGGTGACGCCGCTTTCGGACCACCTCGACACGATCGTGGCCGCACTTGGGCTACTGACCGTAGATCAGCGCAAGGCCGAGCGACTGGAACGGCGGCTGGGTCCGCAGCTCGTGACGGCCGCCGCGCGCGAGCACCGCCACGACCTCGCGCTCGACCACGGTGCGGTCGCCGCTGTCGTCGGCATGGGACCGAGCGCCCACCACGTTGAACGGGACCTCGCCGACCGGATCGCCGCCCTTCCTACGATCGTGCACACGCAGGTGGCGGTGCGGATCGCCTGCTACCGCCACCGCGATCTGTGAGCTGTCAGGTGGGCTCGTCTCCACCGACCCACACGGTCTTGGCATTGCAGAACTCGCGGATGCCCATGTCGGCCAGTTCGCGCCCGTACCCGGAGGAACCCACGCCGCCGAACGGCAGGCTGGGGTACGACGCCGTCATGCCGTTGATGAACACCATGCCCGCGTCCAGGTCGCGGGCGAACGCCTGCTGCTCGGCGGCGTCGTTGGTCCAGGCGTTCGACCCGAGGCCGAACGGCACGTCGTTGGCCAACGCGACGGCATGGTCGTAGCTGTCGACCTTGAACAGGCCGGCGACCGGTCCGAACACCTCGTCGTCGTACATCGTCGTGCCCTCGGGGATATCGGTGACGACCGTCGCCGGATACCACCAGCCGGGGCGGTCGGGCTGCTCCCCGCCCAGCAGTACCTTGGCACCGGCGTCAACGGCCTCGGACACGGCGTCGGCGACGTCCGAGCGGCCCTGCTCGGTCGCAAGCGGACCGATGTCGGTGGCGTCGTCGAAGGGATCGCCCAGCTGCTGGGCGGCCATCTGCTCGACGAACAGCTCGGCGAACGTGTCGTGGACGTCGGCGTGCACGATGAAGCGCTTGGCGGCGATGCAGCTCTGCCCGTTGTTCTGGCACCGTGCGATGGTGGCCACCTGCGCCGCCTGCTCGAGGTCGGCGCTCGGCATCACCACGTACGGATCGGAACCGCCGAGCTCGAGCACCGTCTTCTTGAGGTTGCGGCCCGCGGCCTCGGCGACAGCACGCCCGGCACCGTCGCTGCCGGTCAGCGTGGCCGCGCGGACGCGGTCGTCGGCCAGCACGCCCGCGATGCGGTCGCTGCCGACGAACAGGTGGGAGAAGGCGCCGTCGGGGAACCCGGCCCGGCCGAACAGCTCACCGAGGTACTCGGCGGTCTGTGGCACGTTGGACGCGTGCTTGAGCACGCCCGTGTTGCCGGCCATCAGCGCGGGCGCCGCGAACCTGACGGCCTGCCACAACGGGAAGTTCCACGGCATGATCGCCAGGACGACACCCAGTGGCTGCCAGATCGTCAGCGCCCGCCGCGCGTTCACCGCGTCCGGGTCGTAGTCGATCGAGGTGAGGTAGCCCTCCGCGTGGTCGGCGTAGTAGCGCATGGCCATCGCGCACTTGTGCACCTCGGCGGTCGCCGCCGCCACCGTCTTGCCCATCTCCGTGGTCATTATCCGGGCCGTCGCATCGGCCTCGTCATCGACGAGGTCGGCCGCCGCGCGCATCCAGCCGGCGCGATCGTCGAACGTGGTCGACCGCAGCTCGCGATGGGCGTCGTCAGCGGCCTGCAGACGACGGTCCAGCTCGGCGTCGTCGTGGTCGTCGAAGGTCTTGAGGGTCTCCCCGGTCCTGGGGTCGATCGTCGCGTAGCTCATGGGTTCACCGTGCCCGCTGCGCAGATGCAGCATGCGACGGTCGGCCCACCCGGTCCGCGG
>DASUUK010000077.1 GCA_036374135.1 Euzebyales bacterium | reverse complement strand
GGCGGCGAGGACGGCGGCGATGCCCACGGCGGCGAGCGCTCGTCGGAGGAGTGCCATGGGCGCACCTTAGAGGCTGGGCTTCAACCCATCGGGCGCCGGCGTTGCGGAGGTCGGTCTGGAGAGTCGGCCACGACGTGAGCGTCCGTCCCCGGACGACGTCGCTCCCGACCGGGCGGCGCAGACGCCCTCGCGCTCGCGACCGCGCAGCAGGCGAGGCACCGTGGATTCGCCGCGGCGTGCGCGTAGCGCACGGGATGCGCGTCAGAGGAGAGCGGCGGCGAACTGGTCGTGGTGCTCGGTCCACCAGCGGCGCCGGCGGTCGTACTTCTCCATGCCCCCGGTCCTCTTCGACATCGCGGCGGCGTTCGGGTCACCGGCGTCGACGCGGCGCCGGACGGCTGCTTCGATGCGATCGATGGCATCGTCCATGGCGGTGAGCAGCTCCGCCCGGCCGTCCCGGTCCAGTCCGTAGGCGTCGGCGACGAGTCGTAGCCGTGCCGGCCGGTCGGCGGGCCGCCAGCCGAGCCGCGCCTGGTCGAAGTCGTCGTCGATCGGTACACAGAGGCGGGCGAGCTGGGCCAGGTCGTAGACGGGGCGGCCTGGGGCAGCGAACTCGAAGTCGAGCAGCGCCACGGCGATGCCGTCACGGAAGACGACGTTCGAAAGCTCCACGTCGTTGTGGCACACGAGCGTCCCGCCCGCAGGGTCAGCCAGACTGTCGTCCCAGGTGAGACCCCGAGGGTCGAACCCGCGGGCAGCGTCGTGCAGGCCGCGCAGCAGCCTGGCGATGGACGCCAGCGCGGTGTCGGACTGGCTCCAGTGCGGATAGGGCGCCACGGGGACCTCGCCGTCGATGAACACGAGGCGCTCGCGTCCGTCCTCGTCGATGCCGACTGGTGACGAGGCGCCCTCGAAGCCGGCGTGCCTCACCGCCCGCAGGAAGGCGTGGATCGAACCCGAGTGCGGACTCGAGGGGCGAACAACATGCGGACCGACGCGGACCACCCGACCCGCGTTCGCGATCCCACCATCGAGCTGCTGCTCAGCCACCCCGCCACCTTGACAGACGAATGGTGCAGCGGCCGTCGGCCCGTCGACAACGGCGTGCGTCCGCGAACGCGCATACCACAGTCGTGCAGGGCGTTGAAGGGACGAGCGTCGCGGGTTGCCCTGATCAACCATTCTGGTGCACGAGAAATCTCGGCAAGGAGGGCAAGCTGTCAATCCGGCTCTTCAAGCAGACGATCGCCATCGTCGCGTCGTCGACCGATACCAACGGCGTTGTCGGTGCAGTCGAAGTGACAGGTCAGGGAGGCGCCGTGCCCCCTCTCCATGTGCATCACCGCGAGGACGAAGCGTTCTATGTCCTCGAGGGTGAGTACAGCGTCTTCGTCGGGGACGACGTGATCACGGCGTCTCCAGGCAGCTGGGTCTGGGGACCGCGAGATGTGCCGCACGGCTATCAGGTCCATTCGGCGCGCGGCCGGCATCTGAGCGTCATGATGCCAGGAGGCTTCGAGGCGTTCTTCGAGGAGGTCGCGGCGATCGCGACGCCGGACGCTGATCCGCGACACGAGATGAGCAGGCTCGCGGCAGTCGCCGCCCGGTACGGCGTCGAGCTCCTCGGGCCCCCTCCAGCGCCGACCTGACCGTCGATTGTGCGACTCGCAAGGCTTGCCAGGGTCAGCGACCGATTCGGCGATCTGGTCAGGACCGGTGACCGCAGAACGGTGTCCCAGAACGCTGGGCGGGGCCGTTCGGCGGAGGTAGCAGCAAACGCCGGCTGGCGGTCAGGGTCGATCGGCCCGAAGAACTGCCAGGTCACCGTTCTCGTGGATCACGGAAGTCGTGAAGCCGGCGTCGTGCAGCCAGGTGAGCTGTACGGCCACGGTGTCGGGCAGATCGACGCCGTCTTCGAGGGGTACCGGCACGGGCACGGGCGCGGTGGGAACCACCACGTCGCAGAGCACGAATCGACCACCAGGGCGCAGCGCGGCGAGAACCCGCTTGAAGAGATCGGCCT